>JAEDGK010000095.1 GCA_016297555.1 Clostridiaceae bacterium | reverse complement strand
GTTGCCGACCTTTCAAATCCGCAGTCGATATATATTTATCCCGTTGATTTTGAAGCAAAGGATAGTATTTCGGCAGAGATTTCAAAATATAACGAAGCAGCTTCGGCAGACGGCAGAGAAAAGGACGCAATCAAATATACCGATTATATCGGTCTGCTCCTTACCTCGGTAACAAAAATAATCAACATTATTTCTTATGTTTTGATAGCGTTTGTTGCCATTTCACTTGTTGTTTCGTCGATAATGATAGGCATTATAACCTATATTTCCGTTCTCGAAAGAACGAAGGAAATCGGTATTCTGCGTGCAATCGGCGCGTCAAAGAAAGATATTTCGAGGGTATTCAATGCAGAAACGCTCATTGTGGGCTTCGTTTCGGGCACGCTCGGAATTCTTATAACGCTTTTGCTTACAATCCCGATAAATATGCTTATCGAGTATCTGACAACGCTGCCCAATGTTGCTCAGCTTCCTGCTGACGGCGCGATAATTCTTGTTGTTATCAGTATGGTTCTCACGCTGATTTCGGGACTTATCCCCTCACGGATAGCTTCAAAGAAAGACCCCGTAGAAGCGCTCAGAACAGAATAAAGATTAAAAGGAAAACGGCTTGTATCGGAAAATCAACCGATATAAGCCGTTCTTTTTGTACTCTGATTTAAAATGCTTCCAGCTCCGCGGAAAAGATTTGCCACGGGTCGGTCTGCGAGTCGGGCTTTGCCGAAAATGAGAGCAGCTCTCCGCTTTCGGGATGTCTGAATTCGAGAGAGCGGGCAAAAAGCGCAAGCTTGCCGCCCTTGCCGCCGTATTTTCCGTCGCCGAGCAGGGGCATTTTTCTGCTTGCAAACTGAACTCTGATTTGATGGGTTCTGCCTGTGTGGAGCAGAATGTCGAGCAGAGCCGTGCCGTCCTTTTCGCAAATCACATCATATTCAAGCGAGGCTTCGCGCACGCCCTTTCTCATACGGTTTACCACATAGGATTTATTTTTCTGCTTGTCCCTGAAAAGCAAATCCTTTAAAACTCCGCTTTTTTCTTCGGGCACGCCGCGCAGAATTGCAAAATAGCGTTTTTTTATTTCGTTTTGCTCTGCCTGCTTTGAAAGGCGGGCGGCGGCAGCAGAATTTTTGGCATAGACCATCAGCCCCGCCGTTTCACGGTCAAGCCTGTGGACGGGGAAAGCCCGAGCGTCTGAGCCGCTTTGAATGAAGTGTCCGTTAAGAATTGAAATCATATCCTCGCCGCTCTGAGAGCCTTGGCTGATAATTCCCGCAGGTTTAAGACAAACGGCAATCAGCTTGTCCTCAAAGAGTATTTCCGTTTTCAATTTTGCTCCTTGCCCTTCTTTCGCTTTTTCTCAGGGAAAGCCTTATGTTATCGGCAACGAGCCAAAGCTGGCTTGCAAGATAAACGGGGTCTTCACGCATACCCGTTCTGAACCACTCGGAAATAATGCCGAGAAAAGCGTATTCATAGAATGAGGCGAGAAATTCAATATCCTCATCGGGAACGGACATTCCCTTGGCGGCATACTGAACGAAATCCACCATTATGTGCTTGCAGGATTTATACATATAGTTTTCAAAATAGTCATAGCTTCGCGAAGAGCATATGTTGTATACTATGCGCTTGTGGCTGTAAGCCGTGTTTGCAATTTTGATAAACGCTTCAAGCCATGAACCGCCGTTTTTATGAGCTTCCATCAGCTCGTCAAACTCGTTGGTAAAAACCTCTTCAAGCAAATCGTAGATATCGCTGTAATAATAATAAAATGTGTTGCGGTTGATATCACAGGTTTCAACGATATCCTTTACCGTGATTTTGTCAAAGGGCTTTTGGCTCAGAAGTTCAATGAATGTGTCAAAAATAAGCTTTTTTGTATCTTTCTGCAATTTACTCCCTCCGCTCTTTTGTTATGTCCCGTATTATACACGGCGCACACTTTGATTATATACGCCGACAGCATATTATAACATATTATTCCGATTTTAGCAAGGGTACGATTGTTATCAAAGCAAAAAGCGCCGACATCAGCCGGCGCTTTCGGAAGCAGCTTCTGTAATATAGGTGACGCCGAGCGTTTCGGCGGGTGCTGTGGTTGCGGGAACGGCGGGAAAGTCAAAGCCTCTGATGAAGCCGTTTTGCTCCGTTGAGCATATGTCGCCGCCGATAACTCTGCCTTCATAAACAAGCAGATTTGCCTGCACGATGCCCGGATTTTCTTCAAGCCCCGGGTAATTCAGAACCTCATATGTCCAGCGTTTTGCCCGCACGCCCTTATAAGGCTCGAGGTCAAGCCCCTGCGCCTTGTTCATTTCGGCATATTCGGCATAGCCCGCGTCAAAATCCTCGGGAATGATAACCTCGCTGACCTCTATCGGGTCTTCGGAGATTTTCCAGCCGAATTGAGATAGAAATGCCGTTCTTTCCGCCGCATTGCGGGCATTGTGATTAACGGCGGAATCGTCCGCCGCAGGCTTTTCGCCTCTGCCGGCAACAAACACGATTGCGGCTACTATAACGGCAATCGCGGCAATAAGAGCCACCGCCTTAGCTTTTGATGTTTTTACAGAATATACAAACATTAAACTCACCGCCCTGAAAAAGCATATGCGGCAAGCAGGCGGGTTATTACACTTTCATTTTCAGCAGAATTATTCCCTGCGGAGTTATGTCGATTGCTCCGTATTCACCGTTTCGGATGCTGCCGGGATTCATTATATAAAGTCCGTCGTCATAATCCGTCACGCTTTCGTGAGTATGCCCGTATAATGCAATGCGGGCTCCCGCCGCCCGGGCTTTGCTGACAAGCTCCTCTCTGCCGTATTTCACGTGCTCCGTATGTCCGTGAGAGCAGAAAATTTTAACGCCGCCCGCAAAAACAATTTCGTTTTCGGGCAGCATGGAGCAAAAATCGCAGTTGCCGCAGACTTGAACGGTTTTTCTGCCTGCAACCGCTTCGCCGAGATATTCCAAATCACGCTCGCCGTCGCCGAGATGTATGATTAAATCCGCGTCCCTCTGAAGCATCAGAGCGTCTCTCATTCGGCTTGATGAGCCGTGCGAATCGGAAAACACAAGTATTCGCAAACTATCTCCTCCGTTCTATCAATCATTAATTCAGCATATTTATTATAAATGAAAAGGGTGGTGATTGCAATGAGTAAGGATAATTTTTCTGTTGACGAGCTTCTTCGCCTTGCAAAAGCTATGGGGAGCAATCGCCCCGAGGATATGCTCGGAGCGGTAAAAAGCAAGCTTTCCGACGACAAAAAGAACGAGCTTCAGCGGGTTTTAAGCGATAAAAAAGCACTCGAGGAGCTTTTAAACAGCGAGCAGGCGCAAAGGCTCATAAGACAATTCAAGGGAGCATCGGGGCAGAACGGCAAATAACGATGGGGCGGCTGACGGATGGATAACATAAACGATATTTTATCGAGTCTTTCTGACGAGGATATGGAGAATTTAAAGGCTGCCGCGGCAAGCCTGTTTTCCGGAGAGGATAAAAAGGACGGCTCGTCGGCTTCCGAAGGCTCGGGCGGCGGAATGCCCGATTTTTCTTCAATTCTCGGCAGCGCCGAAATGCTCGGCAAGCTCGGCACAATTATGAATATGATGAATAAAACCGACAGCAGAACGCGCCTTATCGAAGCGCTTAAACCGCTCCTGAGCGAAAAACGCAGAAAAAAGGCGGACGAAGCCATGCAGCTTATGAAACTGCTGGAGATAATGCCGATGCTTTCAAATCTTATGGGCGGCGAGGGGAAGCACCAATAAATTCAAATCATATAATCGGCGGGAGTGAAAACTGATTTTTTCTTTCTCGCCTTTTCAGAAAGGAACGGTTATAAGAATGAACGGCTGCGCAACAAGAATAGTTTTGCCGCCAAACAGCCGCCGTGAAAAGCCGCGCCGACCCTGCGCGGCTGCGGAAAACGCTTCCGACCGCTCGGTTGTTATGCCGATTGTGCTTTTACTGATTGCCGACGGGTGCGATTTTTGGCTGATATTCTCATTGCTTTATATACTTTTATAAAAGCGCGTATATTCTTCCATGAAAGTATTGAAAAAGACGAGAAAATATTGTAGAATAAAGCAAAGGAGTGATTGAAATGCAATACAAATATAAAACGAGCGGCACTTGCTCCCGCGCAATCGAATTTGAAATTGATAACGGCGTTGTCAGAAATGTGCGCTTTGAGGGCGGCTGCAACGGCAACCTTAAGGGAATAGGCTCGATTGTCGAAGGAATGAAGGCGGAGGATGTTATTGCAAAGCTTGAGGGTATTCGCTGCGGCTTCAAAAGCACCTCGTGCCCCGACCAGCTTGCAAAAGCTTTGAAAGAGGCAATGCAGAATGGATAAAAACGATAAGAATTTAAGGCTGACCTTTTATGTCGTCTGCGGTTTGCTGCTCGGCGCGCCTTACATATGGAAGCTGATAAAGCTTGTGCCCGAAATTCTGAAAACTCTGCCCAATGCGGTCGAAGTCCTCTCCGCCGCAGGCTATGCGATACTTGTGATTGCTTCAATAGCCGTTGCATTCAAGCTCGGCGAAGCGCTGTGGTTGAGAATAGTTGGCATATATTCAACGGTCGGGCTGGTTGTTTCAATTTTGACTATGATGACCCGTGCGCTCGGCGCGGCAGATGTGTTTGAGGTTTTGTTTGAGCTTGTCTGCGCTCCGTTTTACGGAGTAAAATCTCCGATGGCGGTAACGGTGCTTATGCTTATTCTCGCAATAACGGCATATGCGTTTCTCAACAGAATGCCGCAAAAGCAGAGCACGGACAAGAATTGAATATCAAGACAAAAAAGCAAGGCAAACTATGATTGCTCATAATTTGCCTTGCTTATTATTTTATACTCAGTTAAGCACGGGAATAAATGCGTTGTGAACCGCTTCAACCGCCTTGTCGCCGTCTTTGATGTCGATAAGAACGGAAATTTTGATTTCGCTTGTAGAAATCATCTGGATATTGATATCCGCCTCGAAAAGAGCCTCAAACATCTTGGCGGCAATGCCGGGATGGGATTCCATGCCCGCGCCGACAACCGAAACCTTGGCAACATCCTCATCGCAGATTATTTCAAGACCGCTGAGAAGCTCAAGAGATCTGAGGGTTTCAACCGTTTCGGTAAGGTTTGACTTGGTGGTTGTGAATGCGATATCCTTTGTGTCGCCTCTGCCGACGGACTGAAGAATGATATCAATATTTATGTTTTTAGCGGCAAGCTTGCCGAAAATCTTATATGCAATTCCGGGAACATTGGGAACGCCGATGATGGATATTCTCGCAACATCCGTATCCTTTGTAACTCCTCTGACAAGCATTTTTTCCATATTTGCTACCTCCTTGACTATTGTGCCGGGTGCGCGCACAAGGCTTGAAAGCACCTCAAGCTTAACATTATATTTTTTAGCCATTTCAACAGAGCGGTTATTAAGAACCTGAGCGCCGAGCGTGGCAAGCTCGAGCATTTCGTCATAGGTTATCTCGCTGAGCTTCTTAGCACCCTTGACCTTTCTGGGGTCGGCGGTGTAAACGCCCTCAACATCGGTGTAAATCTGGCAGCGGTCAGCGTGCATTGCGGCGGCTATTGCAACCGCGCTTGTGTCCGACCCGCCGCGGCCGAGAGTTGTTATATCGTCATATTTGTTAAGCCCCTGGAAGCCTGCAACAACAACGATGTTTTTCTTTGCGATTTCCATTCTGATGCGCTCTGCACCGACCTTTTTAATTCTTGCGCTGCCGTAAACGGAATTGGTTGAAAATCCCGCCTGCCAGCCGAGCAGGGAGCATGAGGGATAGCCGAGCTTCTCGATAGCCATGGCAAGCAGGGAAATTGATATCTGTTCGCCCGAGGAGAGGAGCATATCCATCTCTCTTTTTGAAGCGTTGGGATTGATTTCCTTTGCTTTTTCGATTAAATCATCGGTTGTGTCGCCCTGAGCGGAAACAACAACAACGACATCGTTGCCCTCTTTATAGGTGTCGGTAACGATTTTTGCAACATTCATAACTCTTTCGGCATTGGCAACCGAGCTGCCGCCGAATTTCTGAACAATTAATGCCATAAATTAACCTCCAAATTTGCGGAAAGGATTAATAATCGGTTATGCGGATGACCGAAGCAATCTCGGCCTCCTCAATGAGCGCGAGCTTTTTGTCAAGCTCTCTTTCGGAGAGGGGATCCGTTGCAAAAGCAAACTCGCCTTCGGGCGCATTGGCGCGTGTGAGCATCTGAACATCGCCGAAAAGGCTGTTGATGCGGGCGATTGCCGCCGCCGCGTTCTGAGTTGTGCCTCTGATATAGAAAGAAGTAATGTTGTCAAGATAATCCGCAACATAGCCCGGCTCGCTGTCCTGCCAGCCGAAGAATTTTTTGCGCTCCATATGCTTGGCGCAGTCGATAACATCGGCAACAACGGCGCTCGCCGTGGGCATCTTGCCTGCGCCCTTGCCGTAGAATACAACATCGCCTATTGCGTCTCCGCGCACGAGAATGGCGTTGAAAACATCGTCAACGGTTGCAAGCTGGCTGTGATTTTGAATAAAAGCGGGCGAAACCATAACGGAAACCTTGCCGTTATCAAGCTTCTTGGCGCTTGCGATAAGCTTGATAACTCCGCCCCATGAGCGGGCGTATTCAACATCGGCAAGCGTTATTTTGCGAATGCCCTCGGTGTGAACGCAGTCGGGATAAACATGCTTGCCGAAGCAAAGCGCGGCAAGAATACAGATTTTGCGGCAGGCGTCAAAGCCGTCAACATCCGCCGACGGGTCGCGCTCGGCATAGCCGTTTTTCTGCGCGAGGAAAAGCGCGTCTTCAAAGGTCATCCCGTCACTAATCATTTTAGTCAGAATGAAGTTAGTTGTTCCGTTAAGAATTCCGGCAATTTCGTCAATGTCGTTTGCCGCAAGGCATTGGCTTATCGGGCGGATAATGGGAATTCCGCCGCCGACGCTTGCTTCAAAAAGAAAGTTTACATTTTTTTCGTCGGCAATTCTGAGAAGCTCGCAGCCCTTGGTGGCAACCAGCTCCTTGTTTGAGGTGACAACGCTCTTGCCCGCATTGAGGCAGGCGGAAACATATTCATAGGCAGGGTGAACTCCGCCCATGGTTTCAACAACGATTTTAACGCCGTCATCTTCAAGTATTTTTGAGAAATCCGAGATTACAAGATGCTCATACGGATCTCCGGGAAAGGTTCGGCGGTCAAGAATGTATTTGAGCTCCATTTCGCTCTGCATACTTTTTTTAACAATGTGTTCGTGATTTTTTTCAAGCAGGCTTGCAACGCCCGAGCCAACCACGCCGTAACCCATAATTGCTACATACATCCGGAGGCACTCCTTTCGGGTAAATGCATATTTCAGACTGATACTTTATATAGATAAACAAAGTCTGTGATTGATTTTAACACAGTTTTTCAAAATAATAAAGAGATATTTTAAACTTTATTAAGTTTTTATGTATTTTTTGCTCCGATGATTGCCTTTTTGTTAATTATGGTGTAAAATATTTCCGTTAAAGTGCTTGAAAAGGCGTTTTATCGGGAGACAAAGGATAAAATTTGAATTGAAAGGCAGAAAAGAAATTTTGTCCGAGGCAAAATATACCGTGCTTTATGTTTTTCTTTCGGACTTGAAATGAAGCGGAAAGGAATGGTTACAGGAATGGATATCGTTGAAAAAAGAAAGGCAACGCTGATAAGTCTTGTTTATTATGCGTTCATTATTGCGGCATATTACCTGTTTTTGAAATATGCTTTCTGGCTCGTTGCGCCGTTTGTTTTTGCGTTTTTAATCGCAATGATTCTCCAAAGGCCGGTCAGAGCAATTTCAAAGAAAACCCATATCAAAAAGGGCATTGTTGCCGCGGTGGCGGTTTTGCTTATTCTTGCCGTCATCATCAGCCTGATTGTGCTTGTAGGATACCGTGTGACGGTTGAATTCAAAGGCTTGGGTCAGTATATTATGGAGAAATTTAATGACTTGCCCAATCTTATTAAAAGCTGTGAGAACTGGATACTTGAAAAGATAAGATTTCTGCCCGATTCAATAGAAAAAACCGTTGCGGACGCCGTAAGCGGCACAATAGATAAGCTGCTTGTGTTTACTCAGGAGGAAAGCGCGGAGCTCGGCGCTCAGGCTCAGAGACCCTCTTCGGGCGGATTTGATTTTTCCGTTTTGGCAACTCCGCTCGGCGGTCTGCTTTCAAGTGCAAAGCAGATTCCCGGCATCCT
>JAEDGK010000094.1 GCA_016297555.1 Clostridiaceae bacterium | reverse complement strand
CCCCCGCCCTACGCAGCGGGTGTTATTGATTATCGGATTTCGGGCGACCACACGGGGTCGCCCCTACCTTTATAATATATAATCGATCATAGGCGAAGCCCGTCCGAAATTCCACATTCCGCATTACGAATTCCGCATTTCCGTGAGGAAAAGCCTTACTTACATTCCGCTATTTCATAAAGCACATCAACGGGGATTTTTTGCAGGTAACATTCGCCGACAACACGGGGAACAACGAAATTTATCGTGCCGCCCGAGCGTTTTTTATCCGAAAGAGCGGCGTCGGCAAGGGCGCGCGGCTCAAAATCACACTCAACGGGCAGGCAGTTGTTTTTGTTTGCCTCAATAATTTCCGCCGTGCAGTCCTCATCGCTCCAGCCGAGCTTTGCGCTTGCTTTTGCGGCGATAACCATACCGATTGCAACCGCGCTGCCGTGCGAAATCTCAAAATGACTGCATTTTTCGATTGAATGAGCCATGGTGTGACCGAAATTGAGAAGCTGACGGTCGCCCTTGTCAAATTCGTCCTTTGCAACAACATCTCTTTTAAGCTCAACACAGCGGGCTATGATATCCTCCATATCGGATTTTACATTGCCGGAGCGAACTTTGTCAAACAATTTCCTGTCAAAAATAACGCCGTATTTTATGACCTCCGCCATTCCGTTGGCAAATTCGGATTCGGGCAGAGTTGAGAGCGTGTCGGTGTCGCACACAACGAGCGACGGCTGATAAAATGCGCCCATCAGGTTTTTGCCTGCGGTCAGATTAACGGCGGTTTTTCCGCCGACCGAGGAATCCACAGCCGCAAGCAGAGTTGTCGGCACCTGAACAAAAGGCACGCCCCTCAGATAAAGCGAAGCGGCAAGCCCCGTCATATCGCCCGTTACGCCCCCGCCGAGAGCAACGGCAAAGTCGCTTCGGGTGAGCCTGTTTTCCGCCATAAATTCAAGAAGCTCAAACAGAGTTTCCTTGCATTTTGACTCCTCGCCCGCAGGGAAAACAAAATCAACCGTTTGGATTCCCGCGTTTTCAAGGCTTTCCTTTGCCTCGGAGAGCCGAAGCGGAGCTACATTGCTGTCGGTAACTATTACCGCGCGGCTTTTTCCGAAAAGAGCGGAGCAGCTCTCGCCCAGAGAGGCGAGAACACCGCTGCCGATAACAACTTCATATTCTTTTGACGCGCTGACTTTAATCGTTTTCATTTCAGAAACCTACTTTGCCTGTTTTTTGCTGTCCGTGCCTTCTTTGAGCAGAGCCGCAAGACCTTCCCTGTCATCCGTTTTGAGGGCGGCGCTGTATTCGCCGAGCCTGTCAATCAGAAAATCAATTTCATTAATAAGATTATCTTTATTCTCAAAGAAAAGCTCTGTCCACATTTTTTCGTTGAGCTTTGAAACCCTTGTCAAATCTCTGTAACTGCCCGCCGAGAAGCCCTTTTGATGAACGGCGGCGGGGCTTTTAACATAAGCGTTTGATATAATGTGAGGGAGCTGTGAGGTGAAAGCAATAATGCGGTCATGCTCCTGCGGGGAGGTGAAGTTTATGTCGCCGAAGCCTGCGTCGGTCATAACCTCGCGGAGCTTCTGAAGGTCGCGGATGTCCGTGTTTTCCTTGGGAGTTACTATCATTGAAGCGCCCTTAAAGAGATTTGCGCGGGCGTGACCGAAGCCCGAAAACTGAGTGCCCGCCATCGGGTGAGCGCCGATGAAAACAAAGCCGTTTTCCTCCGCCGCCTTTTCACAGGGAGCGCAAATGGGGCGTTTAACTCCGCCGCAGTCGGCAACGATTGCGCCCTTTTTGATTTTTGAAGCGTTTTTCTCAACAAAATCAACGGTATCCCGAGGATAAAGGGCAATAAAAAGCATATCACATTCACCGATGTTATCCTCGCTGAGCTCGCCGCTGACTGCGCCGACCATTTTGGCGGCAAGCAGGGAGCTTCTGTTTCGGTCAAGCCCGAGAATTTCGTGCTTTCCGCTCTCTGCAAGAGCCATTGCAAGCGAGCCGCCGATAAGCCCGAGCCCGATAATTCCGATTTTCATTTTATCACCTTAAAACTTTGTCATAATTTCTCTGATTGCGTTGGCTTCCTTAACTACCCTTGCAAATTCCTCGGGTCTGAGAGCCTGCGGACCGTCGCAAAGAGCGTGAGCGGGGTCGTTATGAACCTCAATCATAATGCCGTCTGCGCCTGCCGCAACCGCCGCAAGAGCAAGGGGTCTGACCATTCTTGCCATACCTGCCGCGTGGCTGGGGTCGGCGATGATGGGCAGATGGGTTTTTTCTTTAAGCAGAGCGATAGCGGAAATATCCATTGTGTTTCTTGTGTAATGCTCAAAGGTTCTGATGCCTCTTTCGCAAAGCATAACCTTGCTGTTGCCGCCCGCCATAATGTATTCGGCGCTCATGAGCAGCTCCTCCATTGTGGCGGCGAGTCCTCTTTTAAGAAGAATGGGCTTGTCGGTTTTGCCCAGCTCTTTAAGCAGCTCGAAATTCTGCATATTTCTTGCGCCGACCTGGATTACATCAACATTCTCGAAAAGGGGAAGATGTGAAAGATCCATAATTTCGGTAACGATGGGTGTGCCCGTTTCTTTTTTAGCGGTTTCAAGCAGCTTTAAGCCCTCGTCACGCATTCCCTGGAAAGCGTAGGGTGAGGTTCTGGGCTTGAAGGCGCCGCCGCGCAGCAGGTTTGCGCCCGCCGCCTTTATATCTCTTGCTATGCTGCAAATCTGTTCGGGGGATTCAACCGAGCAGGGACCTGCGATGAATTGGAAATTGCCGCCGCCGATCTTGTAGCCGCAGACATCGATAACCGTGTCGTCGGGGTGGAATTTTCTGTTGGCGTTTTTGTAGGGCTCGCTTATTCTTGCAACATTGCTTACTATGTTAAGTCCGCTGATAAGATCCATATCAACATGGCTTGTGTCGCCCACAAGACCGAGAATGGTGTCATACTGTCCGTCGCTGCGATGAATATCAAGCCCGAGGCTCTTTAACCATTCGATGAGATTTTGAATTTGAGCTTCATCCGTGCCTTTTTTTACCGATACAATCATTTTTCTTACCTCCGCATTTTTGAGATTGCCGTTATGACAAATTAAAAATAACCCCGCAGTGTAAATTTCACTGCGGGGTTTTATTTACAAACCTTAATTCCGTTTTTCAGCAAAACTTACTAAACCCTATCAACTTAGTTGATAAAGTAAAAGTAAAAGTATGCTGCTGTGAAAACGGTGTTAGTCATTTCAGAAACCTCGGATTTTATTGTGGTTGCGTTTAGGATAGCACTCAAAAAACGATTTGTCAAGAGCTTTTTAGAAAAAAATTGCGGTCAGCGGTTTATTATTTCAATTTGGCACATTTCCATCGCATTGAGCGCATTTTCGTGGCTTTCGGGGGTCACTCCCGCGCAGCAGGCGGCGTCAACGATAATCGGAGTTTCCGGCAGAAAGGCTTTTAGCAAAAGGGCGTTTGAAATAACGCAGATATCGGTGCAAAGCCCGATGAGGGTTATGCTTTCAATCGATTTCTCATATGTGTCATAAGCCTTTAAAAGCTGACCGAGCGCAACGCTGCCGAAGGTCGGCTTGTCAATGGGCTGTTCCTTTCTCAGAGCGTCAAGCTCGGGGCTTATCTGCCAGCCCGCGCTTTCTTTTATGCAATGCTCAACGGGCAGGCGCTTTCCCTCCTGCGTTGAGAGATAGTCAGCGGCGTGAGTGTCTCTTGTGAAAAGAACTCTGCCGTCAAACTCGGCAATTTTCTTCTTGACGGCGGGCAGGATTGCCTGTGCCTCGGGCGTGCCGAGCGCGCCGTCGATAAAATCATTTTGCATATCAACCACAACAAGAACTTTCATTTTTATGACCTCCTTAATAATTAAATTCATCGGGATCGTTTGCGTAAGGATTGGCGGTGCGGTTTTTATCGTAATACGCCTGCGGGAATTTGGGGTTTTCGTTTTTGCGGGCAAGCGAAAAATCGATGTCCGCGCTCTCACCCTCACGCAGAAGCCTGCCCACAACAACGAGCCGCGCGTCGTCAAAATCGTAGCAGCAGGTTGAGAGGGTGATTATTTTATCGTTTTCGTTAATGTCAACGCCTGTTGAATAGAGCTTGCGTTTGTCGATTTCGCGCACATAATTCATAAACTGATTGTTGGCGGCGTTGGTGAAAATATAGTTGAAAATATGGCCGTTATCGTCGCTCGGCATACTGTTGGTTATGAAAACGGCGTAGACCTTGAAGGTGTAATCTCCGTAAAGCGTGCTCATACCGATAAGCGGAGCTTTTTTGAAGCCGTCAACGGTTCTGTATTGCTCAAGCGTGCCGAAAATCTTATCGTCATGGCGCATATTGTGCCCGTAGATGATTGTGTTGCGGTCAAGCTCGGTCAGCGAATTGTGATAATCGAAAAAAGGAACGCCGTAGGAGGTGGATTTTCCGTAAATATCGCGGCGCAGATATTTTTTGTTATCCTCAGCCTGCAAAACGGAATAGCTGATGTCCAGCGACGGAATGGAAATCCAGCCAGCAAATTCGGGATTAATGGCGTAAAGCTCCGCAAACGAGGGATTCATATTTGCGGGGAAATCTGTGTCGGGATGCTTTTCCTTGATGGATTGCCACGGGTCAGCTCCGTTTTGCTGTGTCGGTTGAATCAGATTTTCAAGCTCAGAAGCCTGCCGCTCCTCCTTTAAAGGCTCAATAACATAATTATTAATCAGCACTCCCGCGCTGAAAATCAGGCAGATTACCGCCAGCGCAAGCACACAGCGGCGGATTATCTCGGAGCGCGGCGGAGCGGCTTTCTTTTCTTTCGGCTTTTCTCCGCGCAGAGCGGCTGAAAATTCGGCAACGGTCTGATATCTTTCGTCTTTGTTAAGCGACAGCGCTTTTTCAATAACCGTTCTTTCCCTTTGGGGGAAGCCTTGCGGGAATTTAAGCTGTCTGCCTTTGTCTCTCTCCGCGGCATTGGGCGGAATGAAGCCCGTTGCCGCCTCATAAAGCATTGCGCCGATGGCGTAAACATCTGTGAAAGAGCCGCATTGGCGCGCGCCGAGCTGCTTTTCGGGAGCATCAAAGGGAGAATAAAGGCTTTTCGGCGGATAGGAATAGCCCGTTACCGCCGTTATCTTTTCACCGTCTGTTATTATTGTATAAGGGCTGAGCGAACCGTGCCATTTGCCGATGGAGCTCAGCTTTTCCGCGCAGTCAATCACGGGCGAAAGCAGAGAAAGAGCCTTTTTGAGCGGAATTGCTCTGCCGTTGCCGATAAGCGAGGAAAGGGGCGTGCCCGAATTAACGGCGCATACAAAATAAAAGGTGGAATTTTCGGCAAAGCAGTCAATAAAATCAAGCGCGCACGATTTTGAAACGCCGCAGAGCTTAACATAGTGGGAATAAAAAGCCGATATTTCCCTGTCGCCCTTCGCACGGCAGGCGTCGTCGTAATATTTGATTATCAGCTCGTCTTTCAGGCGATACATCAGGCTTTCTTTAAGATATTCCGAAATCTTAACCCTGCTGCGCGTCTGCGAGTCGAAAGCATAATAAACGGTAAAGGTTTTTCCCTTTGAGCAGACTCCGCCGAGAACATATCTGCCGTTAAGCCTTGTTCCGAGCGGCAGACAACCCTCATAGCTTTTTTCGGGAACGCCGTTGAAGCCGCAGCTTGGGCAGACCTTGGCAGAATCGGGACATTCGCTCAGGCAAAAAATACAGCGTTTCATTCTTTTCCTTTCTCAGCCCTCCATAATGTGAAGTGAACGCAGGGAGCTGTTTTTGATTTTGTTTTGGATTTCGTATGCGTGAGGCTCCAGAAAATCGGAAGCGGACGATGAAAGACCGCTTTTTCGCAGATAATCGGCAATTTCGGAGCAGATTGATTCAACGATTTCGCATTTTGCGGCGGCTTCGTCCTGTGAAAAAGCCCCCGTTATCAGCTCGGTCAGCTTGTCGGCAAGCTCGGGGAAAAGCTCCAGAGAGCGCATTGCGCGCAAAGCCCATTTATAGAACGGCGCATATTTGCCGTTGAGCAGAAAAACGAGCGAAACCGTGTTGCTGACAAACTCGGCGGCGGCAAGAGCGGCGGCTCCCGCTTCGCCGTGGGAGAAACAGCGGGGCATATTGTATTGCCCGCTCTGCGCCATCAAAGCCGCTTTTGCGGCAAGCTTTTTTAGCCGCACATCGCGCGGCATACCGTTTTGAATTTGACTGCGTATTGCGGAAAATTCGCCCAGCTCATCTTTAAAAACGCTGCCGCTCACGGCGGCGGCAAGATAATATTCGGGAATATTCAGCCACTCAAAGTCCGTTTCGGGCGCGCCCCGCCTGCCCGTCAGGGGCAGATAAAAATCGCCGATGGTTTTAACGCCGTAGCGCGAGGTTTCGAGAGAATTTGCTCTGCCCTTTTCAAAGCCCATAAACATTTTGGGCAGCTTTGCATAGGCTCGGGAAAGGGAAAAGCCGAAATGCTCGTTATCCTCATCGGTCAGCCACAGGCAGAAGCCCGCGCCGAAATCGTGGTCGCGCGAAACATCATCGTCAAAGCCGAGGCAGTCAGACCCGGGACCCGCAAGCCCGACGGCTATTCGGCTTTCAAATTCGCCGAAAAGCTCGTGTATCATCGGCGCGCCGTATTCCTCATAATAAAGGCGGCTCAGTTCAAGACCCTGCATAAATTCTGTCCGCCCTTTCGTTCAAAGCTTTTTCCGCCGCAAAAAATCCGAAAAATCCGAAGGACGGCGCACTCTTGCGGCAGGTGAAGGCATAGCGCTGATAGCCGAAATAATCGGGATTTTCAAGAATATCCAGCGCGCGCTCCATAAGCGGGTTTATTTCCTCATTTTCAATGTCTTTTTTATAGAGAAGGTGAGCAAGGTTTATGCAGGAAACGGCGGTTTCAAGCTCGTTTTTTTCGATTTTTTCGGTGATTGCAATGGCCTTTCTGAAATATCTTTCGGCTTTTTCGTTATCGCCGATATCCTCAAGAGCAAGAGCCATATTGTTATAAAGACCCGCCGTGAGAGGATGCTCCTCGGGCAGATTTTCTTTGTATATTTTTTCGGTGCGCTCATAGTATTCCATTGCTTGCGCGCTTTTGCCGAAAGCTTTCATTGTTGTTGCGCCGTTGAGATAAACCGTTGCGGAGCTTAGCTTGTTTTCAATTCCGAGCCTTGTGATTAAAACAAAAGCGTCATGCACGCTTGCCAAGCCCTCGGCTTCTTCTTTTGTTTGGCGGTAATAGCCTATCATTTCGTTGAGCACCGTCAGCTCGCCGCTCAGGTCGCCCGATTTAGCGGCTTTTTCTCTCCATTTGAGCAGACATTCGCCCGCGCCGCGCAAATCCTCGCGCGCAAAATATGAATCAAGCTCCTTTATGAATTCGGGAACAGAAATTTTTGCCATGGTTACGCCTTTCCGCATTGCAAAGCCAATGCTTTTATGTTATGATTAGTACAAATTAAGCTAATTAAGAAAATCAGGGTGATTTTTATGGATAACGGATTTTTTGCAATGGTTTCGAGAATGAAATATATCAACCGCTGGGCGCTTATGAGGAATGAGCACAGCGAAAACCTGTGTGAACACAGCTTTGAGGTTGCGGTTATAGCCCATGCGCTTGCAGTTATCGGAAACAAGCGGTTCGGCAAACAGCTGAGCGGTGAAAGAGCCGCGCTGCTCGGGCTTTATCACGACGCGCCCGAAACGCTCACGGGCGATATGCCCACGCCCGTTAAGTATTACAGCAACGAGGTGCGCGAGGCATACAAGACTGTTGAAGAAAACGCCTGCAAAAGCCTTATTTCAATGCTCCCCGAGGATTTCAGGGAGGACTATTCACCCGCGCTTATTCCCGCGCGCGGAGACGAGGAGCTTTGGCGGCTCGTGAAAGCGGCGGATAAAATCAGCGCGCTGATAAAGTGCATTGAAGAAAAGAAGGCGGGCAACAGCGAATTTGTCAAGGCGGGCGAGGGCATAAGAGCCGCAATAGAGGCAATGGATTTGCCCGAGGCAAAAGTGTTTGCCGAGGAATTTCTGCCTGCTTACGAAATGACGCTTGACGAGCTGAAAGCCGATAACAAATAATTCGGAATGCGTAATGCGTAATGCGGAATTAATGAATTGTTAAACCATATTTTTTGGTTATAAATCCAATGTAGGGCGGCTTGACCACAAGCCGCCGTAAAATGATGTGATTTTTCGGCGGGAGCAAGCCCCCGCCCTACTCTGTGCGGGTGTTATTATCGGA
>JAEDGK010000093.1 GCA_016297555.1 Clostridiaceae bacterium | reverse complement strand
GAGGATGACATAATAGTATTCTTTGACGGTGAGGGAAAAGTTGTTTGCCCTGCCGGCGTCTATAATAATGCATATTTCAGAAAAACGGAAAGCGGCTATTCTCAAAGCGGAACAGGCTTGACGGTAGCCGGTGAGAAAATAACCAAGTGGGTTATAGACCAAAACGGAAACAAGCTTTCGCAGGCTTATGATGAAATTATCAGAAAAGATGACGGCACCTTCACCGCAAGGAGCGGGGATAAGACATTTACCCTTGACAGCAACGGAAAGGTCATTTAGCTTGAAAAAGGAGATGCTATTATGGCTGTATTGAAAAAAGTATTTCAGATTTTTTCGGTCGCGGCATACTGCATAACTTGCTTGTATTTTTGCTTGTTTGCTTTCTATAACAGCACCCGCTTCGTGCATGACATATTACGGGAAACAGCGTTTGCCCAAAAAGCTTTGTCTTCGGACGAAAGGCTGGTAATCCCGTTTCTGATAATGGGCGCGGTCGGCTATGCGGCGTGTGTTTTAATCACGGCACTTTTTAAAAAATCCGCGCTGAGCATATCTGTGTGGGGACTGCCGGTCTTAGGCTATGCTCTAATTTATGCGAATGAATTTGTTTATATCGTTTTCGGCTTGTTGCTGATTTCCGAAATCATTTGCTCAATAATATTGCTTAGGAAAGAATTGACAGATAAATAAATTCGGGTGAACAATTACTTATAAATAATGAATTGGGCTGTATCGAACCATGTGAAGCGGTTGATACAGCCCTGCTTTTATTTTTTCTTTTTCAGCCTTTCGCAAAGCTCTCTGTCGGGTGTTACCCACATTGTGTTGTAGGTGTGGTAAATCACCTTGCCAGGCTTTGCGCCGCTCGGTTTTTTGAGGGAGCGAACCTCGGTATAGTCAACGGCAACCTGTGAGGACTCGCGTGCGCCGCTGTGATAAGCTGCAAGCACCGCCGCCTGGCGGCAGGTGCGCTCGGGAATTATGTCTCCGTTGCCGACAACCACGACATGGGAACCCGGGATTTTTTGAGTGTGAAACCACGAATCGTCCTTAGCCGCCGTTTTGAAGGTGAGGATATCGTTTTGAATGTTGTTTCTGCCGACCAGAATTGTGTAGCCGTCGTCGGAAACATATTCCATCGGGGGCATGGGCTTCATCTTTTTTGATTTGTCGCTTTTGGCTCGTTTCAGATATCCCTGCTCATAAAGCTCGTTTCTTATCTCGGCAAGCTCCGTGTAGCCGTCCGCACGGTTTACGGAATCTATAACCGATTCAAGATATGCAAGCTCCTGTTCGCTTTGCTCAATCAGGTCGCCGAGCATCTGCTCCGCCGTTTTGGCTTTGCGGTATTCCTTGAAATATTTCTGAGCGTTTGCCGAGGGCGAGAGTGCAGGGTCGGCGGGGATTCTGACAACCTCGTTATTATTATAAAAGTTTTCAAGGTCATAGAAAAGCGAGCCCTTTTCAAGTTTGTATTGATTTGCCAAAATCAGCTCGGCGTTGATACGCAGAGTGTCGCGGTCGGCGCAGGCTTCAAGCTCCGCCCTGCGGCTCTGAAGCTTGCGAGCCGCTCTTGCGGCGGCATTATTGAGCAGCTTCATAAGGGAAAGACTGCGCTGCCTTGTCCTTTCAAAGCGGTCTTTTTCATAATAAAAATCGTCAAGCAGCTCCGAAAAGCTGTCAAAGCTGCGCTGTGTAACTGCAAAGCCATATTGAGTTATATCCATAAATGTAAAGTCGTATGGCTTTACATTGTCGCGCATTAGCATTGTGGGAATGCCCTTGCCGCCGATAACATTCTTTTGGATTTCGGACAGCTTATCCGTAAGCCTCTGCTCGTTGATGGGGTTCATCTCGGCAGCGGCAATGTCGCCGCCGCAGGCAAAAGAGGCAATTTCACGGCTTATTAAGGGAGAAACGCCCTCAACCGTGTCCAATATTGCCGCGGAAAGCCGCTTGCCCGTCTTGGATTTGACGGTTTCAACGATGATTTTTGGCTCGGTTTCGGTTATTTCAAGCTTGCCTTGGCGCGGCGGAAGCTCATACTTGAAGCCGGGTAGAACCTGCCTTACGAATGACTGCGTAAAGTCAATCCGCTTTACAGCGTCTATTATTATTCCGTCCTCACCGACAAGAATAATATTGCTGTGCTTCGCCATTATTTCAACGCAGAGCGTGAATTTTACGCTGTCGCCGATTTCGTTTGTGCCCGCAAGGTCGATAAACACCACTCTGTCAAGCCCAAGCTGACGGATATCCGTTATTGCCGCGCCCGTCAGATGCTTTCTGAAAAGCATACAGAGCATCGGCGGCGTTGAGGGGTTTTCGGGCGCGTTGGAGGTCAGGTGCAGGCGGGGGCTGTTTGCCGACGCCGAAACAAGCAGGCGGTAAGCGCCCTCGCGCGAGCGCAGATGAAACACCAGCTCGTCTTTGGACGGCTGATGTATTTTTTCTATTCTGCTTCCGATTATGCGCTCCGAAAGCTCCTGCCTGAGCAGGGAGAGCGTTATTCCGTCAAGGGGCATAGTTTATTCCTCATTCAAATTATAAAAATATTTTACGGGTAAATTCTGCGGTATTTGAATAATATCGCAGTCAAAATTTTCTTCAAGCTTTTCCGCAAGAACGGCAACAACGGGATTTTCGGTTTCAAAATGACCTGCGGCAATCAGAGTTATGCCCTCGGCTAATCCGTCGAGGAACTGATGGTGCGACAGGTCGCCCGTTATATAGGCGTCGCATCCCGCCGCCGCGGCGTCCGCTATGAAATCTCCGCCCGAGCCGCCGCAGAGAGCAACTTTTTTGATTTTCTTTCCGCAGTCGGCAAGCCTTACGCCCGTTTTCAGCCTCTCGGAAACATATTTTGCAAGGCTTTCGCCGTCGGTTTCGGGTATCTCGGCGGTTCTGAGCATTTCCGCTTCTCCGTCTGCCGTGAACGGCAGAGCGCCGTCAAAGCCGAGCGCACGAGCGAGAGCGTCATTTACTCCGCCTGCCGCTTTGTCAAGCGAGGTGTGGGCGCAGATTGCGGAAATTCCGCCGCGCGCAAGCATATAGGCAGGCTCGTTGGCAAGGAAGCTTTTTGCCGCGCGGAAAATAACGGGATGATGGCTGACTATCAAATCTATCCCGTTTTCTGCAGCGAATTTTACGGCTTCGGGCGTTATATCGAGCACAACGCCGATTTTTGAAACTCTCCGCTCGGGTTCGCCGACGAGCATTCCGCTGTTGTCCCATTCGCATTGAGCGTCAAACGGCGCAATGGAATTTATAAAATCAAACACATTTTTAACGGTCGGTTTGCATTTCATTAATTGTTGCCTCCGTTTCGCGTGTTATTTTTTCAAGATATTCGGCATTTTCGGGCGAGCCGTGAAGCCGCTCGGCTTCAAGCTTTTTCAATAGCCGTTCAAGCGTGTTTTCAAGAATTTGCTTTGCTTCGGGCTTTTTACATTCGGGAAGTTCTCCCGTATATATGTAAGAAACGGATTTTGCCGCTTCGGAGCCGTCATATTCGGCGGCAATGGCGCAATAAAGCTTGCCCGAATCTCGGCAGGCATCCTCATAAAGAATTTTAAAGCCGTTTTCAATAAAAAATCGGCGCACATCCTCCGCGTGTGACTGCGGCTGAACGATTATCCTTTTTTCGGGGTCTTTTAGCCAGTAAGCGCGCTCAAGAAGCTGAGCCATGAGCGTTCCGCCCATTCCGCAGATGATAAAATCCGAGGCTTCAAACGGCTCGATTTCGTCAAAACCGTCGGAAAGCCGGAGTGTTATTTTGTCCTCAAGTCCGTAGTGCTCAACTGTTTTTCGGGCATTTTCAAGCGGACCCTTGCGAACATCGCACGCAAGAGCCTTGGGAGATATGCCGTTTAAAACAAGATAGGCGGGAAGATAGGCGTGATCCGTGCCGATATCGGCACAGGCATTGCCGCGCCTGACCATCTTCGCCGCCATCATCATCCTGTCGGAGAGATTAAGCATTTTCGGCAAGGAAAGCGTTTATATCGCCGACAAGTCCGTCTGCATCAACGCCGTGAACCATACATGCCTGAGCAACGGTTTCGCTTCTTGCCGAGGGGCAGCCGAGGCAATGCATTCCCATTGCAAGGAAAAACTGTGCCGATTCGGGGCAGGCATCAAGGATTTCTCCGATTTTCATATCTTTTGTGATTTCTTTCATGTTAAAAACACCCTTTCAATAAGAATATGCTCATATTATATCACATTTTATCGCCGATATCAATAGCGGCGGCGCAGAAGAAAGCTGATATAATTGTAACAATTCACTATTGACAAAACCAAAATTTTGAATATAATTAGTTTAGACTAACTTTTAGTCGAGACTAACTCAAATGTCCTTATTGGAAAGGAAGCTGAATTTATGCTCAAAACCGTTGACAAAATGAAGCCGGGTGAAAAGGGAATTGTTGATTCGCTCGGAGGAAAGGGCGCGGTGCGCCGCCATATAATCGATATGGGGATAACTCCGGGTGCGGTGATTGTTATGCGAAAGCTCGCCCCGCTCGGCGACCCCATAGAAATCAATGTCAGGGGTTATGAACTGAGCATCAGGCGCAGCGAGGCGCTTGAAATCAGCGTGGAGGTAGAAAAATGAATTATCGCTTTGCGCTTGCGGGAAATCCGAATTGCGGAAAAACAACTCTTTTCAACGCTCTGACCGGCTCGAATCAATATGTCGGCAACTGGGCGGGAGTTACGGTTGAAAAAAAGGAAGGAAAGTTAAAGCATGACGGCGCAGATATCAGCATAATCGATTTGCCCGGCATCTATTCGCTTTCGCCTTATTCGGCGGAGGAGCTTGTCAGCCGCAATTATATTATTGACGAAAAACCCGATTTGATTATCAATATTGTTGATGCAACCAATCTTGAAAGAAATCTCTATCTTTCAATTCAGCTTTCCGAGCTTGGCGTGCCGATGGTTATCGCTCTCAATATGACGGATGTGCTTGAAAAAAGAGGAGATAAGGTTGATGTCGGCATTCTCGAAAATGCGCTCGGCATCAGAATTGTGCCCATAAGCGCGGCAAAGGGAACGGGAATTCACAAGCTTATCCATGCCGCAGAGCACGAGCTTGCACACAGGGGAGAGTCGAAACACCTCGACCGCCACACAAATCTGGGCGAGCCTTTGCCGATTTATACCGAGCCGCTCAAAAGCACGGTTGAAACGGTTGAAGCTTTGATAGAAAGCAAGTGCAAGGCTAAGAATATGCCTCTGCGCTGGTCGGCGGTTAAGCTTATAGAGGGCGACGAGCCGACTTTGGAGGCTCTCGGGCTTTCGGACGGAGAAAAAGACTTTATCGACGGCTGTGTTGAAAAAATCGAAACTCCTAAAATTGACCGCGAAATTATTGTTGCGGATCAGAAATATAAATACATCTGCGCCCTTTGTGCAAAGGCAGTTAAGCTGAAAAGGGGAGCAACGGAGCTTTCGGTATCGGATAAAATTGACAGGGTGGTTACAAACCGATTTTTTGCAATTCCGCTTTTTGCGCTGATAATGATAGCTGTTTTCTACATAACCTTCGGCGCGCTCGGAGCAAGGCTCAGCGATTGGGTGGATGTGCTGTTTAACGACAGGTTTGCAGGATTGGTCAGAGAAGTGCTTGTCAATGCAGGCGCCGCCGATTGGGCGGTCGGCTTGGTGTGTGACGGAGCGATAGCGGGTCTCGGCTCAATTATCTCGTTCTTTCCGCAGATTGCTCTGCTTTTCCTGTTCCTCTCAATTCTTGAGGACAGCGGATATATGGCACGCGCGGCGTTTATTATGGACAGAGCCTTACATTCAATAGGTCTTTCGGGCAAATCATTTGTGCCTATGCTGATGGGCTTCGGCTGTTCCGTGCCTGCGCTTATGGCAACGCGTACTCTCGAAAACGAAAAGGACAGACGAATGACGATAATGCTCGTTCCGTTTATGTCATGCAGTGCTAAAATGCCCGTTTATGCCGTTTTCATCAAGGCGCTTTTCCCCGAATTCAGCGGGCTGACGGTCTTCTCAATTTATCTGCTCGGGCTTGTTGTTGCCGTAATATATGCGTTTATAATGCAGAAAACCTTTCTTAAAGGACCTCACACGCCGTTTGTTATGGAGCTTCCGCCTTACAGACTGCCCACGCTTAAAACTCTCGGGCTTCATCTGTGGGAAAAGCTTCGCGATTTCTTCACAAAGGCGGGCACGGTTCTGCTCGGCGCAAGCATAGTCATCTGGGTGCTTCAATATTTCAGCTTCAGCTTCCGCCATGTTGAAAACCCCGATGAAAGTATGCTTGCGGTTATAGGCAAGTTTATTTCTCCGATTTTTGTTCCTCTCGGTTTCGGCGAGTGGCAGAACTCCGTTTCGATACTCAGCGGTCTTATCGCAAGAGAATCGATAGTCAGCACCTTGGGAATTCTTTACGGCTCGGGTGAAGCGGGGATATCGGAGGTTATTGCAAGCACTTTCACGCCTGCTCAGGCTTATTCGTTTATGACCTTCACCCTGCTGTTTATTCCGTGCGTTGCGGCGGTTGCTTCGATACGCCGTGAAATGAGCGACAGAAAGTGGACAGCTCTTGCACTTGCAGGTCAGGCTGTAACGGCGTGGATAGTCACATTTATCGTCTATCATGCGGCAAACGCAATCAGCATGATTTTGGGCTGATGATTATTTTTGTCCCCTCGGTTTAATCGGGGGGATTTTATTTAATGCAATACATTTGACAATCGGTTATAATAGATGTAAAATAACAACGGAGATTTTTTATGGAACTTATCGATTATATTATTATTGCCCTTGCAGCGGCGGCGGTTGTTTCGCTCATCGTTCACAAGGTCAGAGAGATAAGGGGCAAAGGGTGCAGCGGTTGCTGCTCTGACTGCTCCGAATGTAAAAAAGGATGCAAAAAGCATGACGGAAAATTATGATTTAATAGTCATCGGCGGCTGCTCTGCGGGGCTTGCGGCGGCAATCAGCGCGGCAAGAGCCTGCCCGTCACTTTCGGTTGCCGTTCTTGAAAAGCTGCCGAGAGTCGGCAAAAAGCTGCTCGCAACAGGCAACGGAAAATGTAATTTGACCAACGAAAATGCGCTCAGCCACGGATATGTTAACCGTGATTTTGCGGAGTATGCGCTCGAAAGCTTTCCGCCGCAAGAGGTTATCGGCTTTTTTGCTTCGCTCGGCGTGCTTTGCCGTGCGGATCAATGCGGCAGGTTTTATCCCCAAAGCGGAACGGCGGCGAGCGTTGTTGACGCTCTGCGTTTTGAGCTTAAACGGCTCGGCATTGATGTTTACTGCGAAACGGCTGTTACCGATATAAAAAGAACAAAGGGCGGCTTTGCCGTCAACGGCAGGTTTTTCTGCAAAAAGCTGATTATTGCGGCGGGCGGTAAGGCTTCCCCGTCCCAAGGCTCCGACGGCTCGGGTTATTCGCTCGCGCGTTCACTCGGTCACAGCGTCGGAGGGCTTTATCCCGCGCTTGTTCCGCTGTGCGCTTCGCCCGAAATAACAAAGCAGATGAAGGGCGTCAGGGTGAGCAATGTCAGGCTCACGCTCAAAGGCGAAAAAAAGATAGCCGAGTCGGAGGGTGAAATCCTTTTTACCGATTACGGGCTGTCGGGAATAGCGGCAATGGAGCTTGCGGCGCAGGCGCAAAAACACATTGATAGTGTAAAGCATAATCCCTTTACGCACATAGACTTTATGCCCGATATGAGCTTTGATGAGCTGCTTGACTATTTAAAAAATCTTAATAAAATCAAGGGATTTACGGAAATTGACAATCTTTTAACGGGAATTCTCCCAAAAGCGGCAGGAATAGCAATTTGTAAAGCTGCAAGCCTTTACAACGGTGGTTTGCTGATTTCTTCACTCGGAGAGAAAGAGCTTCGCAGAATAGCGGAAAAAGTTAAGAATTTTCCGCTTGAAGTTACGGGAACAAAGGGCTTTGCAAACGCTCAGGTAACGAGCGGAGGAATAAATGTTTCCGAAATTGATAAAAAAACAATGCAGTCAAGGCTCTGCCCCGGGCTTTATTTTGCGGGCGAAATAATTGATGTTGACGGCGGCTGCGGCGGCTTCAATCTGCAATGGGCTTGGGCGTCGGGAATGCTTGCAGGCAGGCTCGGATAAAATTTTTTGAGGTTTTAACAGATGATAAAGATTAATGAAATAAAGCTTCCGCTTGACAGCGACGAGCGCGCTCTGCGTTCTGCGGCGGCAAAGGCGCTTCGCTGCCGTGAGGAAAAAATCAAATCGCTCCAAATCACGAAGAAAGCAATCGATTCAAGAAAAAAAGATAATATCTTTTTTGTTTATAATGTCAGCGTAGAGGTTGACAGCGATGAAAACGGCGTTGTGGCTCATGCGAAAAATCCAAAGGTCGAAAAGGGCGAGCCTTATCGCTATGAAATGCCCGAGGTTAAAAGGACGA
>JAEDGK010000092.1 GCA_016297555.1 Clostridiaceae bacterium | reverse complement strand
CTTGATACGCCGTCGTCGGAAGAAAACGGCTTCTTCATCTTATTGCGACAACCCCGGTTGATTGATTGCAATTATTAATTATCTGCTTTTTTCAGCATCAGCACACCGTAGCCGTCAAGCAAAACGGAGCCGCTGAGAAGTCTGCCCGTGAGCTCGTCTGCCATTTTGCTTTCAAGCCTGATTTGCGCGGGGCGATCTTTCATATTTACGGCAAAAATATATTCTTTATCCGCACAAAGTCGGGACGAAACGATTATTCCGTCATCGGCGTCAAGAAGCGGCTTAATGCCGAATTTGTCCCTGATAAGCTGTGCCAATTCCTCATAGAAATATATATCGTTTCCGTCGGTCGCATAAAGCACGGCAAAGCCCTTGCCGTAAGGGCAGACGGTAACTGCGGGAGTGCCTTTAAGCAGACCGCTTGTATAGTAGGCGGCAGGCTCGGCGCCGCAAAGCTTCAAACGGAAAAGCTTGCCGTGAACGGCGGCTTTTACACCGCTCGGGAACTCAACCTCGCTCGGCTCTCCCGTCTGCTTTTCGAGCTTTGCCGCCGATATGTTTTCAACAGCCTCAGCTCCGCAAATATCGGCAAAAAGACCGGGTTCGAGCATTTCACGCATACGGTTGAATTCGTCCCTTGTGCCGCATTCCGTATTGATAACCGCAATGCCTCCGTTGCTGACAAAGGCTTTAACCTTTTCCGCCTGTTCGGGAACGGTTATTCTGTGATTGGGCATTACTATCACTTTATAGGGCGACAGATCGTCTTGAATACCGATAACATCAACATTTGCCGCAAGCCTGTTTTTAAAACCGCCGTAGGCATTGAAAAATTCTTCGTCATACGGTCCGTCAACAACCCAGCCTTCGGTGCCCCAGCTGTTTTCGTAGGAATAAACGGCGGCAATTTCTGAAACCGTTTTTGACTCCGCAAACTTCGGATAATGCTCTTTAAGCTCCGTCGCAAGCTTGCGGAGAACGGGCTCTGTGTTTTCTCTGTATTTCTTATCCCGCCCGAGTATGCTTTCATAAGCCTGCTCCGCGCCGCCTATGGGTGAACGCCATTCAAAGAAAACGGTTGCAAAAGCTCCGTGAGAAACATTCAGCCATGTCTGCGCCCTGATAACATCTGCAGGAGTGTTTGCGTCGGGCAGAGGAGTTTGCTCGGCAACAAGAAATTTATGTTTTCCGCAGGAGAGCCGCCTGTCAAAGCTGTGCTCCATGCTCGCGCGAAGCTGAACACGGTAGTTTTCTCCGTTGGGCTGCCCGACATAATTATCCCAGCCCGCATAGTCAAGATATTCGCTGCCCTCAAAGCAGTTGACCGACCAGTTTGCACCGGGCCAGTTTGTGTAAAGGAAGCGGTTCGGCGAATGGCAGCGGACAATCTCGGCTTCCGTTCTCAAAAGGCGGTTAAAGGTGAACGAAAAATATTTTCTGTAGTCAAGGCGGATTTCATTTGTCCAACCGCCCTCGCAGGCGTTTACGGGGATATCTATCTCGTCAAAGTCGTTATACACATTCGACCACATCATCGTGCACCAGGCTTCGTTGAGCTTATCGATCGTGCCGTATTTTTCTTTGAGCCATTTGCGGAAGCCCTGTGTGCAGCAGGGGTCAAAATCATAAAAGGGAAAACCGGGCTCGTTATCAAGCTGCCAGCCGATAATTGCAGGGTGATTTCCCAATGCCTTAGCCTGAGCTTCGGTTATCCTTGCGGCATATTCAAGAAAAATCGGGCTTGAAAGACATTGTCCCTTTCTGCCCCCAAAGTCGTAGCGCCCTTTTTCGTTGCCGCCCTTGACTTCGGGATGTTTCTTATAGAGCCAAGCGGGGCAGACCGCCGTTGTAGTGCCCATTATTACTTTAATGCCGTGCTTTTCGGCGCAGTCAAGCGCGCGGAGCATCGGCTCAAAATTGTATTCTCCCTCTCTCGGCTCAAACCAACTCCATGCAAATTCACCCATTCGCACAACATTGAAGCCGAGAGCCTCCATTTTTGAAAAATCTTCTTCCCGGTCCTCCTCGCTCCACCATTCGGGATAATATGAAGCGCCGAGCCTGAATATATCCATATAAAACCTCCGATTGTTTGCCTTCAACGGAATTATATCATTTCTTCCGAGTGCATTTCAACAGTTAAATATTTTTTGCTTAAAAAACACGCCATTTTTATAAAATCCCTACATTTGTAGGGTGAAAAACTCTTTTGATAATTATATAATCATAATGGTATAATCGGAATGATTAGGGGGTGAAGACGAAAATCTTCGCCGTTGTCCCTTTTCAGCCTTAGAAGAGATAAAAATATGTCTTATCGGAGGTAAAGCCGTGAGAAAACCTAAAAAACAGAGCGGATTTTTGCTCTGCTTTTTGATGAATTTGGTTTTGAACCTTGAATGGTCAATTCCCGCGTGGATTTTGCTTGCGCTTCATTTTTGGCTGGAAATCTCAATTTGGTGGTTTGCGGGCGCTCTTGCCGTTTGGCTTGGGCTTATGCTCGGGCAAACCGTGATAATCAAGTGGGCAAACAGCTCTTCAAAACCTACAAAGCCGCAGGAAAACAAAAATCCTTATTCATCAGGTCCTTACAAGCCGGGATATAATCCTACTGACGGCGATAATCAAAAATGAACGGTTTCAACCTCATGCAGAGAAATACTTGACGGAGATTTCTTTGCTCAAAAGAATCCTGAGCGCAGGATTTGCGGCAGGCTTGTTGTTGAATAAAGATTTTTAATATGCTAAAATAAAATATACCGAGGAGGATATTCAATGAGCTTTATTAAAAAATCGTTTTCGGTCGTGCTTTGTGCCGCAATTCTTGCAGGCTTTGCCGCCTGCGCAGGAAAAGATAACGGAAACAAAGGAACCGAAACGGCTCAGTCGTCGGCAGGAGAAACAACTTCCGCAAATCAGACGGTATCCGAAGTCCTTGAAAAGTCTCCCGAGCAAATAACCGCTAAAGATATCTATATGGCAAATACTGTTGATTATCTTTTGTCGGTATATGATTCAATCAGAATAAGCTGCGAATATGCGGATTCATCAATTGTCAAATATATGTTTCTTAAAGACGGCAAGCCCGTTTATATCGAGGATAACCGTCCGTCAGAAAGTGAATCCGAGGTTTGGGGTTGGTATAACGGGATGAACTTTTCCCCAAACGGCGACAGAGTCACGGTCACTTTCAGCGCCGAGGAGCTTCCCGATGTCAACGGAGAATTTCCTTATGAATACATGATTTCCGATAACGTGACGGGAGCAGTAACGGAGTATGTCGGCGAAAGCGACGGACTTTACGAGTTCTGCGTTACGGGAGCGGATGAAGATATTCATTATGTCGAGAACCATTTCTTTGACAAAGAAACTCTTGCAGTCAGAAAATCGGTTTGCAGATATGATGACGAAGATTTAAACGAGATTTATTTTGATTATGACACGCCTGTTGAATATGCCTCGTTGCTTGACGGATGGGACGGTGAGCTTAAAAAGGTTACCGTTGTCAGCGAAATAATCGGCGATTCGGGCAGCAGTGTTATAACAAAAGAATACCGTATTCCTGCCGATTGGGAGATGGTTCCCTATGAGTATGAAGAAGTTGCGGTTTATCTTGACAAAGAAATGACCGTTCCTTATGAATATCCCGGCGACGGTGTTGACTGCACGATTTATGTCACGAATACAATGGGTTGAGAAAGGGGAAACTTCCGTGAAAAAAGCTACGGCAATTATTTTAACACTTGCATTTCTGCTGTCACTTGCCGCCTGCGGCGGTTCGGATAACGAAGCAACGGCAACAACCTCGGAGCAGGGCTCGGCGGTTCAGGCAGTCGCCGAAAGCACGGCTGCCGTTACCGAAAGGGATGACGACCCGACATTTCTGACCTTGTTCCGCTATCCCGATTCAAAAGAATACAAGGCCATTAAAAAAGCAGAAAAAATTGAAACGGGGATTGGCGGCGAATTTAACGAAATATGGAAATTCAGGGCTGAAAAGGACGGAGTTAAAGTCAGACTTGAACATATAAGCTGGGTTAATGAAGTCGGTAATTTTCAGATATTAAGCAACGCTTTTGATATTGAAACCGAAAAAGGAAAATATTATGAATTTTCCTGCACTGTCGGAGAAGCCATTCCGAAATACCGCCTTGTTGCCGAATACGGCGGATTAAGGGCTGAATATTACATTCAGTATGACGGAATGGGTGAAGATACGAAAGCGGTTGAGCTTATCGGCGAAAAGTATCATCCCGCCGAAATAACCGAGGATTCGCCGTTCTATGCGCTCTGCCTTTCTCATGCGATAACTGCGACTGATAACGATAACGATACTTCCGTTAAAGATAATTACGCCTTCTGGCAGACCTTTGCCTCTGCCGTAACGCAGAATTATGAGGCGGCGGGCGGAGACGCATTCAACGGCGAAAATTTAAAACTGACCGAATGGGCGGCTAACGCTTATCTTTCAGCTCTTTATCCGTCGTTAAACGGGGCATATCCCGATTATCCCGATGGCGGCGAGATTGTTCGCACGCCTGAAGCTTACGAGATTATGCCGTGCTCATACGGCGATTTGCACAGCTCGGAGTTTTATGGAGTTGAGGATAACGGAGACGGAACATATACGGTTAAAATTAAGGTTTATACCTATCCGGACGAATACGAGGTTCTGGAAGCCGACAAGGCGGTTATCGTGAAGCCGCTCGACAGCTATGATGAAAACAATCCTTTCGGCTATACGGTTCTCAGGGTTGAGGACTGCGAATTGCCGAAGGGCTGAAAAAACAAATAAATTCTGAAAGGAGAAATTAATATGGGACTTATTAAAGCAGGATTGGGTGCGCTCGGCGGAACGCTTGCAGATCAATGGAAAGAATTTTTCTATTGCGATTCAATCAGCAAGGATATTCTGGTTGTAAAGGGTCAGAAGCGGATTTCGGGGCGTTCTTCCAACACAAAGGGCAATGATAATATCATCTCCAACGGCTCGGGCATAGCCGTTGCCGACGGTCAGTGTATGATTATCGTTGAAAACGGAAAGATTGTTGAGGTCTGCGCAGAGCCGGGCGAATTCACCTATGATTCTTCAACCGAGCCGTCAATTTTCTCCGGCAGCCTCGGCGAGAGCATTAAGCAGTCGTTTCTGACTGTCGGCAAGCGTTTCAGCTACGGCGGCGACCCCGGAAAGGACCAGAGAGTCTATTATTTCAACACCAAGGAGATAATGGATAACAAATTCGGCACACCCAATCCGTTTATGTTTGATGTTGTCAATAAGCACATCAATATGAGAAGAACGGTTCTGGTCAGATGCAACGGCGTTTATTCCTACAAAATCGTCGATCCTCTGCTTTTCTATACGAAGGTTTGCGGAAATGTTGCCGATGAATACACGAGAGAGGAAATTGACGGTCAGCTCAAAGCCGAATTTATCGACGCTTTGCAGCCCGCTTTTGCGGCTCTTTCGGAGCTTGAGCTTCGCCCCTCGCAGATTCCCGCTCACACAAAGGAGCTTAAAGACGCGCTGAATTCCGCCCTTGCTCAGACATGGACAGAGGGCAGAGGAATTGCCGTTAACAGCATAGCGATTAATCCCATCAACCTCACCGAGGAGGATATGAAGAAGATTAATCAGCTTGAAGATGCCGCAACAATGGGAAGCAATCCCTTTATGATGGCAGGCAGAATGACCGACGCTACCGCAAACTCCATGGAAGATGCCGCAAGAAATGAAGCCGGAGCAATGACGGGCTTTATGGGCATGGGCATGGCAATGGGCATGGGCGGAGGCGGATTTAACACCGCTCAGGGACTTTACAATATGGGCGTTCAGCAGCAGGCACAGCAGCAGGCACAGCAGCCTTCGCAGCCTGCGGCTCCCGCAAACGGTTGGACCTGCGCATGCGGAGCGACCGTATCGGGCAATTTCTGCCCCAATTGCGGCGCCAAGAAGCCCGAGCCTAAGCCTGCACAGGGCGGTTGGAAATGCTCCTGCGGCGCAACCGCAACAGGCAAATTCTGCCCCGAGTGCGGCTCGCCTAAGCCCGCCGATGACGGCTGGAAATGCTCATGCGGCGCGGTAAATAAGGGCAAATTCTGTGCAGAATGCGGCGCAAAGAAGCCCGAGGGTGCGCCTCTTTATCGCTGTGACAAGTGCGGCTGGCAGCCCGAGGATCCCCATCATCCGCCCAAGTTCTGCCCCGAGTGCGGAGATGTTTTTGATGACAATGATGCTAAATAATTTTTAAGAGGAGTTTTTACATATCAAAAGGATAATCGCATTTTCACTTGCGGTTATGATACTTTTTGCTTTTGCGGCTTGCTCGGGCAGCAAAGTCCCCCGCCGATGTCAGACTCAGCGTCTATATCTACGATTATGACGCTCACGAAGATCTGCTTGAAAGAGCCAAGGAAATGAATGAAGAGATAGGATATACGGTTGAAAATGTTACAATCGGCGGCAATGAGTTTGCTTATATCATTCCTTCATTCGGCTCAAGAAATCTTTACGGCACTGTTGACGGCGTAACCGTAGCAATAACTCATTCAGGCAGCCTGAGCATTGACGATGCAGGCGTTCAGGCAATAATCAGCGGACTTAATATTAAATAAATAAAGGAGAAATAACCATGGGACTTTTTGACAAAAAATTCTGCGATATATGCGGAGAGAAAATAGGACTTTTAGGCAACAGAAAGCTTGAAGACGGCAATATGTGCAAGGACTGCGCAAAGAAACTTTCACCGTTTTTCAGCGACAGAAGAAGCTCAACGATTGATGAAATCAAACAGCAGCTTGCTTACAGAGAGCAGAACAAGCAGGCTCTTGCAGGTTTTACCCCCAATCTCACCTTCGGCGAGGAGAAGAAGATTTATGTTGACACAATGAACGGCAATTTCGTTGTTTCACGCTTCAATAAGGGCAGCTGGTCAGAAGAAAACCCCGATGTTATGCCTCTTTCGAGCATTATGAGCTGCACCCTTAAAATTGATGAGGATAGAGACGAGATTTATACTCAGGGCAAGGACGGTCAGCGCGTCAGCTACAGTCCGCCGAGATATAAATTCTTCTATGACTTTATTCTTGAATTCAAGGTCAATAACCCCTATTTTGATGAATTTGAGGTTAAACTCAACGATACAAGAATTGAAGGCGTCGGCACGATAGAGTATAACCGTTTTCAGCAGATGGCAATGCAGATTATCGGCACTCTCACTCCCGGTGCCGCAATGCCGAATATGAATATGGGCGGCATGAATATGGGTATGGGAATGAACGGCGGTATGCCCTTTAATAACGGAATGCCCATGAATCAGGGCTATGCTCCTCAGGGTGGCTTTGCACAGCAGAACCCTTACGCACAGCAGCAGAATCCCTATGCTCAGCAGAACCCCTACGCGCAGCAGCCTAACGCTTATGCTCAGCAGAACCCCTATGCACAGCAGAATCCTTATCAGCAGGCTCCCAATGCGGCTTTCGGCGCTGCGGCGGGCGGATATGCCGCTCAGCAGCCTAACGCTTATGCTCAGCAGCCTGCACAGGCTCCCGCCTCTCAGGGCTGGGTATGCCCCGCCTGCGGAGCAAGAAACGGCGAGAGCAGATTCTGCGAGTGCTGCGGAACTCCGAGGCAGTGAGAAGCTTATCAAAAATGAAGATTCTGTTGATTGTTGTTCTCTCTGTTATGACAGTTGCGGCTTTGGCGCTCGGGAGTATTTATTATATTTCTCAGAAAACCATAACGGACAAAGGCGGAATGGTTAACAATATGGCGAATGTCGTCGATGAGTGCAGGTACAGCCTCGGCGGCGGAATGGATGGCGAGAGCCTGTATATCAGGCTCTCCGCAGATGAAAACGGCTATGCCGTTATTGAGTCGTCAAGAGTTCCTTTCAACGGGGCACCCGAAGAAACAAAAACGCTTTCCGTTCCGTTTGAAGCTGTTGAAAAAATCCGTGCCGTTTGCTCGGAATACGGAGTTATGAGTTGGAAAAAGTTAAAATACAGCGAAATTATCGCAATCGACGCTCCGACAGTATCATTGACTTTTTCCGTAAAGAAAGAAAATATATCGGTAACAATCAACAGCAATCAGGAGCTTCCCGAGGGCTGTGACGGAATTTTTAACGAAGTGTATGGTATTTTAATATCTTATCTACAAGGAGATGATTAACCTTGTCAGCAGTTACAGAGCAAAAGTGTCCCTGCTGCGGAGGCGCAGTTGCCTTTGACACAGGCTCGCAAAGGCTGAAATGTCCCTATTGCGACACAGAGTTTGATGTCAACGATTTTTCTCAGGATAACGGTTCCGAGGAAATGCAGGATGATATTAATTGGAGCTCTCAGAATTCCGAATGGAGCGAGGGCGAAACCGACGGAATGTCGGTCTATTCCTGCAAATCCTGCGGCGGTGAAATCATTGCCGATTCAACAACGGGAGCAACGAC
>JAEDGK010000004.1 GCA_016297555.1 Clostridiaceae bacterium | reverse complement strand
AATATCGCTTTAATACTGCATTTTTGACGGGTTCGGATTATCGCCGTTACCCTAAACAATAAACATAAAAAACGGGACTTGCTCATATAATTTAGCAAAAAGCTTCGGGAGGTAAAAATGAGCAGGTCAAAATATAATTACAGAGTATATAACGGAAAAGTTATCAAAAAAGCTCTTGAAAACTCCAGAATATATTTCTTAACTGCCTTTTTTTCAATCGGAATAATAATAGGAGCAACGGCAATTAACAACGATTTTGAAGTAACAGAAAAGCTTTCTGCGGTAATTGACTCATTCATTGTTTTAAGAAGCGGGCAGGGAATTTTACATAATTTTTGCAACTCACTAACAATAAATTCGCTTTTTATTGCCTCAAATCTGTTTTTCGGATTTTCACTTATCGGATATCCGTTTATAATGTGGCTGCCGTTTCTTCGCGGCATGGGAATAGGTATGGTAAGCGGGTATCTTTATTCCGTTTATAAACTGACGGGGCTCGGATACAGCGTGCTTATAATATATCCCGGTGCGGTTGTCGCAACATTTTCTTTTATTCTTGCCTGCAATGCGAGCTGTGAATATTCAAAAAACGCATATGCAAAAGCTGTTAGGGGCAGGGGGCAGTTTGAAAAAGACGAAACAGGAGTTTTTGTTATGAAACAACTTGTCCTATTGGGCATAAGCGCTGTTTCGGCGCTTATAGACGCCATGACAGCCGCCGCTTTTTCACGGTTCTTTGAGATTTGACGGGTCATTGAGCGGATTGGAATCAACAGCTTGCTTGAGCTGCTCATTCTTAATATGCGTGTAAATCTCGGTCGTTGAAAGATTTTCATGTCCGAGAATTTCCTTAAGCTGAAGCGGGTCGACACCTCCGTATTGATACATTAGCGTAGCGGAGGTGTGGCGAAGCTTGTGAGTTGAAAATCCGAGACCCGAAAGTCCGGATTTTTCAAGACTTCTTTCAACAATTTTTTGAACACCCTGCTTGCTTATGCGCCGTTTTTGACTGCTGATAAACAAAGCGTCACGGTCTTTTACACCGTCAACCGGTCTGACAGCAAGATATGAAGAAATAGCCTTTAAACAAGCTTCATTTAAATAAACAGTGCGTTCTTTATTTCCTTTACCTTTCACAACAAGGGTGTTATCATCTCTGATATGCGAAATGTTAATCCCAACAAGCTCCGAGAGACGAAGACCGCAATTTAAGAAAATGGTAAGAATACAATAATCTCTTTCTTTAAATTTACCGTCAATGCTGTTAAGAAGCTTTACGCTTTGCTCAAGAGTCAAATACTTGGGCAAGGCTTTTTTGGTTTGCGGAGCTTCAAGAAAAGCAATTCGGTTTTCTTTTAATATGTTGTTAACCTCCAAATATCTGTAAAAACGCTTAATAGAAACAACTTTTCGAGCTATCGCATTATCCGAATTGTTTCGTTTTTGACGGCAATATGCCAGAAATGCATACGCATCATCAAGAGTGATATTAATAATAACATCATCCGAAAGCCCCGAAATGCTTATTTCATCAAAAGGAGTATCTTTATCACAAAGATTATACCTAATCATTATAAATCTGTAAAATGTTCTCAGATCCGAAGCGTATTCAAGAGCAGTCAGCTCCGATTTGCTTTTTACAACAATCAGATAATTCAAGTACTTTTGAATAAGGAGGGGCATAGTAACAAATTCTTCAATTCTCACTAATAATCACATTCTTTTCATCTTATTCCAAATTTTTCTTGATTTGATTATAGCTACCGTACCAATACAAAAATTAATATAATTATACAAAATAAATGTTTTGTATAATTAGGGGGGGAGGGCTAAATAGAAAATAATGGCTTTGGGCTATTCTTCACACAGCGGTATAATTCCGCCTATATCATCAAGCCTGCCGCGCTTTAGCTCAATACATTCAATATGATTGCGATGCAGGAAATCCAATATCAGTTTATAATCACTGTGGCTTGAAAGCTCACCGTTAAACGCAATTTTATCTTTATCAATTTTGCCGCAACATCCGCCAATAAAGCCGTAATCATATCCTTTCAATCGAATGGAGCCTTTTGAAATGAACAGAACATCATTCAGAAATTTTCCTGCGGCTGTAAACACGGATTTATCATCGGTTATAATTGTGTTTTCATTGATAACGCAAATTGAACACCGAGCATATCCTTGATTAACCGAGACAACCGTTAATCCTGTTTCAGCGGCAAATTCCAGAATTTCGGGAGCAACGGTTTTTGGATTGCATATGAGCTTGTCACCGATCAGTGTGCAGTTTAATCGCACATCCTCGGGATACTTATTTCCGAGCGGAGAATTTATTTTTCTGATTTCAAATAAATCCGCTATATCCCCTATGAACAAATGTTCGCGCGGCATTAAAATTGATTTGCCGCCTAAATGGAGAAGCTGCAAATCCGTGTGTGCTTGAACAGGAACGGGCAAATCGGGGCATCGATTAACATTAATTGTTTTTATTCCCATCGAGTTCAAATTAGCAATAGCATTGGTAGCTTCTGAATTTATCGCGGCAAGCACTACCCTGCCCTTGGGTAAATTTGGATTTTCAATATGTTTCATAATTATACAGCCGCATCGAAGGCTTCGTTTACTGTCCTGACGCCGATTATTTCTATGTTTCCTTTAAATCCGTCGGACATAGTTTTTAAGTTATATTTAGGTATTATACACCTTTTGAAGCCAAGCCGCTCGGCTTCTCTTATACGCTGCTCACAGCATGAAACCGCTCTCAGCTCACCGCCGAGACCTATTTCACCGACCGCAAGCGTGTCATCTCTTATCGGCGTATCTTTCAGGCTTGATATAAGCGAAAGTGCAACCGACAAATCAGTTGCCGGCTCGTCAAGCCTTAATCCGCCTACAACATTGATATATGCATCGCAGTTGCTGAAGAAATAGCCTGACCTTTTTTCAAGAACGGCAAGCAGCATTGACATACGGTTATAATCAAAGCCCGTTGACATTCTTCTGGCGTTGCCGTAATTCGACGGTGCAACAAGCCCCTGAACCTCGGCAAGAATAGGCCTTGAACCCTCCATAACGCACGCAATGCAGGTTCCCGCTGTGTTTTTAGGCTTGCCCGAAATAAGCATAAGCGACGGATTCGGCACTTCTGCCAAGCCCTTATCAAGCATTTCAAATACTCCGATTTCATTTGTCGAACCGTATCTGTTTTTAACCGCTCTGAGCATCCTATATGAAAGATGACGCTCGCCTTCAAAATATAAAACGCAATCAACAATATGCTCCAAGACCTTTGGTCCTGCAATATTTCCGTCTTTATTGACATGACCAACAATAATAATAGGTATTCCAAGACCTTTTGCACATTGCAAATATAGATTTGTTGACTCTCTGACCTGGGTTATGCTTCCGGCAGATGAGCTGATTTCCGAAACGGACATTGTTTGGATTGAATCAACAATAACCAAATCGGGTTTTGTGGACTTAATATATTCAACAATGCTCTCAACATCTGTTTGGCACATTATATAAAGATTTTCGGTTGAAACTCCGAGCCTGTTTGCACGAAGCTTTATCTGCCTTGCTGATTCTTCGCCCGAAACATATAAAATCCTTGCACTTTCACCGATATGTTCACAGATTTGAAGCAAAATTGTTGACTTTCCTATTCCCGGATCACCGCTCAAAAGCACGAGCGAGCCCTTAACAATTCCTCCGCCGAGAACACGATCAAGCTCAGACATACCTGTTTTCATTCTGATTTCATCGTCGGCACTAATCTCATTTATTGTTTGAGCAAAAACTGATTTTGTGGCAAGCTTCACCGTCTTTTGCTGAGGAGTACGCAGTTCTTCTTCCATAGTATTCCATTCACTGCATCCCGGGCAGCAACCGAACCACTTTGCACTTTCATATCCGCACTGACTGCAAATATACATCGTTTTTGTTTTACCTGCCATCCTGTTTTTCCTCCGTTGATTTGAAATAATCCACTATCCCGAGAGCAATCAAAAATGCAATCTTGCGTTGATATTCATCGTCCTTGAGCTTTTCGGCTTCCGGTTTATTTGATAAAAACCCGCATTCAACCATTACTGCAGGAATTTGTGCGTGGTATAAAAGATAAATATCCGTTCCGCTTGGTTTTATTTCACGGGTATTATCTGGCTGTAAATAAGAAATAACAGGCAGCCTTATACTGTCAGCCAAAACGCGGGAACACGGATTGTTTTTTGAATAAAAAACCTGTGTTCCGCTGTATTTTGAGCTTGAAAAGTGATTTTGGTGAATACTGACAAAAACTGCATCCTCGGTTTTTTTCATAAGCGCTAACCTGTTTTTAATGTCAGATACTTTTTTCTGCCTGATTGTCTTTGCACTTTCATCGTGTATTGAAATATCCTCATTTCTCACCATAATGGTTTTAACTCCCATTGAAATAAGGATTTCGTTAAGCTTTTTGGCAATTTGAAGATTTAAGTCTTTTTCAAGTGTTCCATCATCTGCGCTTGTTCCGCCGTCAGGACCTCCGTGACCGGCATCAATAATAACCGTTTGAAAACCGAGACTGTCAGAAACTGCATCGACAGCGGCATTTTTAACAACAAACCGTGTGCCTGCTGCAAGAAATGCAAAAATTGAAAACAGTGATACAGCCAAAATAAACTTAATTTTTATCTTTTCGGGCGCTATAATTTTCATAAACTCACTCCGCATTCATCTTTTGTAAATGATATGCGGTTATTTTTATGTTTTTTACCGAAAACGGAAAAATTTATTAATCAGTCAGTAAACATTAACTGTTGCGCCTGAAATCGATATAATCCTGAAGAATAAAAACTGCGGCAACCTGATCAACGGCAGCCTTTCTCTTTTTTCCTCTTGTATTCGTCGCATTCAATGCGTTGTGCGCGCTGACGGTTGTAAGACGCTCATCTCTTAAAACAGTATCAATTCCCGAAGCCTGCCTGAGCGCATCGGCAAACTCCTGACATTTTATTGCCCTCTCCCCTATTGATGAATCCATATTTTTAGGCAAACCGACAACAAACTGTTCAACCTTATGTTTTTCTGCCAAAGATTTTATTTCATCAATCAACAAATCTCTGTTTCTTTGCGTGATGGAACAAACGGGAGAAGCGAGTATCTCAAATTTATCGCAAACTGCAATTCCGGTTCTCACATCGCCGTAGTCAACAGCCATAATAATCAACTAAATCATTCCTTGCATTTTTAAAAACTGCGGAGTTTGAAGAAAGACAAACTCCGCATATTTTTATATTTCTACTTTGGATACTATCTTTCACCGATGATTTCATCAAGAATATTTGAAAGATTATCGGAAATTCCGTCCACAACATTGCTGACTGCCTCGCCAATGCTGTTTTCATTTTTTGACGACGCCTGGCAGCTTGTGCATACCGAAGGCATAGATGTTATCTTATACCAGCCCATTCCCGTTGAATAACAGCTTGAGCCCGCAAGCTTACCCGTAACTCGGCAATACCGTTTTTGAACCGTTCCGCTGCTCTTGGGGAATTCCTTTTCCTCAAGACCTTTATGGATTTTATCAAAAACAGTCATAAATATCTTACCGCCGGGGTTAACCGAAACGCCGAGTGACTCGGGCTTATCAAATCCTACCCAAACAGCCGCAACATAATAGGGTGTTCCTGCGCAGAACCAACGGTCTTTATCGCTGCTGGTTGTTCCCGTTTTAGCCATAATTTGGAACTTGCGTACATTCGACGCAGTTCCGTAATAGCTGGTATCAACCGTTTGAAGCAATTCGCACATAATATCGGAAGTTTCTTCGGATATTGCTCTTTCAGACTTGGGCTGCTCATTGCTAAGCAATATCTGAGTGCCCTGGCTGTTAGTAACCTTATAATAGGAGTAAGGCTTATAATATAGTCCGCCGTTGCCGAAAGTGGCATATGCAGCGGCCATTTCAACGGTTGTTGTTCCGTTGGTCAACGCGCCCGTTGCAAGAGGAGAAAGAGTTCTGTCTTCCTTTTCGTCAAGCTTGGAAAGATGAAATCTGTCTCTGATGAACTCAAATGAATTATCTATACCGACATCATAGTTAATTATTCTGGCCGGAACGGTATTCAATGATTTTTGAATTGCATATTCAATCGTTACATTATTTCCCGAGCCGAGAGTTTTATCAACATTGTGAGGCCAGAGCTTGCCGTTGATGGGTATTGCATAATCCTTAACCTTGCTTGAATAATTATATATATTCATTTCAATAGCCGGAGCATAGGTAGCAAGGGGCTTGATTGTTGAACCCGGCTGTCTGTATGAATTGGCGGCACGGTTCAAGCCCAGCTTACCTGACTTTTCTCCCGCCTCGCCGACGATTGCTACTACTCTGCCCTGATAATCCATTATTGTCATTGCAGACTGAACAAGCTCTCCGTCTTTACTTTTAAGGTCAGGAAAAGACTTACGGTTGACATAAACATCTTCAAGAGTTTCCTGAATATCGAGGTCAACCGCGGCGTATATTTTAAGTCCGCCGTAGAGTATTTTATCCTTTGCCTGCTGCTTTGAATAGCCGTATTCTTCCATCAGGTCATTTTGAACGCACTGCCTTACATAATCGACATAGAAGCTGTTTATCTGCTCCTCATTCTCTTTTTTAACCTGAGTTTCATCAACCTTAGGAACGTAGTCTTCGCTGTTTGTGAAAATAAGCTTATAGTTTATCGCCTGGTTGTATTCCTCTTCCGTCAATGCGCCGTTCTCTTTCATTTCGTCAAGACAATACACCTGACGCTCTCTGTTTTTATCGGGATTAATCAGAGGATTATATTTAGTCGGAGCCTTGGTTATTGACACTAAAACCGCACATTCGGCGGCGTTCAGCTCGCTGATATCTTTACCGAAATATTTTTCGCTCGCAGTTTTAACTCCGTAGCATCCGCTTCCGAGATAAAGAGTGTTAAGATAGGCTTCAAGAATAGTATCTTTATCGTAGTTTTCTTCAAGATTAAGAGCGGAAAGGATTTCATAGAATTTTCTGACAACCGTTACTTCCTTGTTATTTGTCAGGTTCTTTATAAGCTGCTGAGTTATTGTTGAGCCGCCTTGACCGAGGTTTTGAGGCTTTACTATAACGCCGATGGTTCTTATCCAGTCAACTCCGTGATGCTTCTCAAATCTTGTGTCTTCCAAAGCGATAACGGCATCTTTGATATAGGGCGACATATCGTCAAGATCAACCCAAACGCGGTCTTCCTCACCGTGAAGTCTCGCAATTTCAACGGTATTTCCGCTTTTATCGTATGCATAAATAAAAGAGGTCTGGTTTTGATTTGCTTTGTATTCATCAAGATTAACAACAATATCACCGTTAACATAAAGAACAACATTTATGAGAACATACGAAACAACAACCAAAACCGTAAGAACACAGGTGCTCAAAAATCCAAAAAGAACAACTGCCGCTTTGCTCGGTTTCTTTTTCTTATTTGATTTTTTTGGGGTTTTGTTATTCTTACTTTTCTGCTCGGGCTTTCGGGCGGAATTTGAATTAAAATCGTTCATAGCGCTCAAGCCTCCTTTGATAGAATCCTACAAAAATAATAAATCATAATGTTTATGTTTGTATTAAAAAATTATTAAGAATTGAGAGAATCAAGCATTTCTCTTATCTCGGAAAGTTTTTCCTTAACTTCTTTTTCATTTATGCCGTCATCACAACGAGAATGTGCGGAGATTTCGCAGATTTTCTCCGATAAATCAGAGGTTTCGGAAAAACCTAATCCGTTTTCAATCCGTTTAAGCTGATTTTCAATTCTGTCTAACCTTGAATTAAAAGAATTTTCAGCTCTTTTGAAGAGAAAAGACAAATCATTTTTCAGCCTTTTGTTCTCTTCTTCCAGCTTTTTTATTTGCATCTCGGATTTTTCACAAGCCGAAGACAGATTGACACATTTTTTAAGCAAACAGCTGATATAAAAATCGGTTTGCTCGATATTATATCCCTCAATGCAAACATCAAGTTTAGGAGGATTCATTGGATCACCCTTTATTTAAGTTTATCTCTGAATTTAATTTGATTAACCGTAAATCCGCACAGAATGAGGAGAAGCCAAACAGGAAGTAAACCAATGAGCAAAATAAGAGCGATTATCAGAATTACAGGTCCCTTTCTGCTCACTTTTACGGTCGGTTCCCGTTTTTGCCATTCAAGCTTTTCCGTCTTCTCGTCCTTCTGAGCCAAGAAAGGATAAATCTTTAAATTCGCTGTATAAGAATCGATTTTTCCGTTATATAACAGCGGCTCCACAAGCTCGCTGAGGCTTGAAGAAACCTTTGTTATTTTTTTCAAATCAATCGGAAGTATTCTCAAAACGCTGTCTAAAACGCTCAAGAGCCCCATAGTTATCTTATATATCGGCGTTTCAGGCGGATATTTGCTTTCGCCCCCGAAAAGATTTAAAACAAGCTCTGAAATAATATCAACAACTTTTATATCCTTGATTTCTGCATAGTCTGACGGTTTTAAGCCGTTTTCGCGTTTTGTCCACTTAGCAACCGTGCCGACTTTAAGAGAATTCAGAAGCTTAAAAATCGGTTTAATTATCCACCCGATTTTATAAATAAGTTTAGGCTTAATGCTTATTGCGCCCGCCATATACGCAAGCTTGTCTATGTCTTCGCCTGCCGTTTTTATCATCCCTCTGATAACTCCGATAAGCTGCTCTTCAAGCACCGGGCGAAGCTCTCTTCCGTCTTTTTTAAATGATTCAGGGGTATCAACATAATCTGTTGTAACCGCCACGGTACCGTTTTCGGGATCAACCGTAACGCTTCTCATCGCTCCTGGATAGCCGATGGTCGAAGCGGTACATATATCGTAAAGAACATTTCCTTTTTCGCTTTGATATGCCGATATGTTATGAATATGTGTGTGACCCGTAAACATTATCTGAATTCCGATATCTGCAAGCTGCTCAATACGGGTTGAATAATCGCCGAGCATATCTCCCCTGCCGATTATCTCATAAATCGGTGACGGAGCAATGAGCGGATGATGAGTCATCGCAATTATTGTTTGATTGTCTTCTCTTGCTTCCTTTGCCCTTTCACATATCCATTGAAAACATTCATCTGAAAAGCCGCTTTTGCCGTTACGGTTTGTATCGTCATTCAGAGCAAAGAGCCTGTATCCGTCGCACAGCTGAACGATGTATGACATACTCTCTCTGTGAACCGAAATAGCCTGGTCAGGGCCAAACTCACGATACATATCAAACAGCAATTCACGCGTTGCGGCAGGAGTTTGGAGCTTGTTGTCTCCGTCATAAGCATCGGCAACCCCGCCGTTTCTGAAATCATGAGTTGCAGTTATGACAAAAACCCTTTTTCCTTTGGATGCAAGCTCGCGAAGCATTTCGATTATCTCTTTATGAGAATTAAGCTCGCCGTTATTGGTGATATCTCCGCTGATGAGAACTATGTCACTTCTGTCGTCACGCGCAATCTGCTCAAATGCAGATTTAAGCACTTCACCGCTTTCGGCAAGAAGCTTCTGACTTTTTGAGTTTGCCGTATCATAAGCTTTGCCGCTTATTCCGTTTTCAGGCGAATAATAGTGAATATCCGTAATAACCGTTAAAGTCAAAGGAGAACGGCTCATTATTTATCATTCCTTTTTGCAATTTCAACTAAGTTTTTGTAGCTTATTGCCATTGAATCTCTTGGGTCAATATCGCAGGTATCCTGCTCAATGACAATATATTTAACCCCTGTTTCTTTACATTTATTGTAGATTGCATCAAGGTTAAGATTGCCTGTTCCTATTTCGGCAAATTTCGGAGTATTGTCAACAATGCGGTAATCTTTAAAATGGCAAACCTTCATTCTGCCTGAAATCTTTTCAATGTAATCGCAGGGATTAACTCCGCCGTACTGAAACCAATAGGTATCGCCAATGAAGCTAAACTCCTCGGGCTTTGTATCCTCAATAAGCATATCAAAAATCCGTCTTCCGTTTTCAAGCTTGGCAAATTCAAATGAATGATTGTGATATGCAAACTGCAAACCGTTTTCGTGCATTCTTTTTCCTATTTCCGAAGTTAATTTTATAAATTCTTTAATTCCGTCAACACTGCCTCTGAATTTATCGGGCATTGAACCTATTCCGAGCGTGTCACAGCCCATCATTTTATGTTCCTTCATAACAGAATCAAGGTCAGTAAGCATTCTGTCAAACGAAGTGTGGGTGACGCAGACATCCATATTGTATTTCTCAACCAGATAAGCAACCTTATCGGCGGGAATTGGGCCTATTCCTGAAATCTGAATAACATCAATTCCTATGCTGTTAAGATATTTAAATGTCGCTTCGCAGTCTTCATAAGTTTTGATATAATCACGCAATGTGTAAAGCTGTGCGCCGAGTTTTATTGAAGCCATAAGCTCACCCCGAAGTTATATTTATTATATTATATATCTTTTTATATTAAGTTTCAAGTTTAATATTGATAAATAACTGATTAAAGTTAAATTTTTCATCATTTTAAGCTGCATTCGGAATATAATTTTATGGAATGAGGTGTTTTAATGCTTGGTATTATTGTTGATATTATCTCCCGCGGATTTCTCTTCTTTGCTCTGCACTTAAAAGGAAACGGCTCTTTTCCGCCCGCTTTGAGTGCAAAAGAAGAAAAAGAGTATTGGAAAAAATATAAGAACGGAGATATGAAAGCCAAAAACATAATAATAGAACACAACCTGAGGCTTGTGGCGCATATAATTAAAAAATATTATTCAAACTCGTCCGAACAGGATGATTTGATATCTATCGGAACAATCGGACTTATAAAGGCTGTAAACACCTTTGATGATTCAAAGGGCATAAAGCTTGCCACCTACGCTTCAAAGTGTATCGAAAACGAGGTGCTGATGTATTTCAGAAGCCGAAAAAAGACGGCACATGACATATCAATAAATGAGCCTATTGATTCCGACAGCGAGGGGAATCCGCTTACACTTATGGATATCATCAGCATTGATGACACAATCGCAGATGAGATTAATGACAAAATAATGGCAAAAAAGCTGTATGAGTATATTGAAGAGCTTGATGATGAAAGAGAAAAAACAATAATAGTTTTGCGATACGGGCTTTACGGAACTATTCCTTTAACGCAAAAACAGATAGCAAAAAAGCTTGATATCTCACGCTCATATGTCAGCAGAATTGAAAAAAAGGTAATAGAAAAGCTGAGAAAAAGGTTTGAAGAAACAACAAAAGAGCCGCTCAAATCAGAGCAGCTCTCATAAATCAAATGTTAATCATTTAAGGAAAAGAACAACCAGAGTCGAAACAAGTGAAAGAACAAAGAAAACAACAGCAAGAACCTTTGTTATCTTAACAAGCTTTTGCTCAACGGTTCTGCCCTTGCTCTTTCCGAGAAAGGTTTCAGCACCGCCTGCGATTGCGCCTGAAAGACCTGCCGAGCGACCTTCCTGAAGAAGAACGATTGCAACAAGAGCGAGAGATGTAAGAATAAGAACGATACCTAATACGATTTCATACCACTGCATAGGTAAATAACCTCCAGAAATTATTGTACTTATGGATTTTAACACATATCTGCGTTAAATGCAAGATGTTTTCACAATTTATTTTAAAAATATTTTATATTTTTTGCCATACTTCCGAATAGTACCTTGTGTATAAAAGAAAAATGTATTATAATCATATCAGGCGGTGAAAATATGCTTGAAATAATACATAACGTGGAGCATTCCAAGGAAGGTACATATTACACAATCCCCTTTACGGTGCCTGACGGTGTTGAAAAAATAACCGTTTCTTATGAATATCAGCGCGGTGCAAAAGGACTTATGGGTGATTTACATCCTACAAATGTTATCGACATCGGCATTGCTGACGAAAAAGGCAGGTTCCTCGGCTGGTCAGGAAGTGCACACAGCAAAATATCCGTTGGAGAATTCAGCTCGTCAAACGGTTATCTTTGTGAAAAAATCAATCCCGGTGAGTGGAAAATAATCATCGGCGCTTATCATGTATTGGAAACCGGAGTTCAGGTGAAATACTCCGTTGATTTTGAAATGAAAGCCGAAAAGCTTTTGCTTGGTGATTTACACATTCATTCCGATGCATCCGACGGAAAATTCGACACATATACGCTCGGCAAGATGGCTCAAAAAGCGGGGCTTGATTTTATCGGGATTGCCAATCACAATAATTTTGCCGAAAACTTCTGCCTGCCTCATCAAGACGGTCTGACTTTTATAAAAGCTGTTGAATGGACTCATTATAAGGGACATATGAATTTCTTCGGTGTAAACGCTCCTTTTGAAAACTCCTTTATTGCAAACAGCAGAGATGAAATGCATAAAATAATCTCAGACGCCCGCTCAATGGGAGCTGTTATTTCCGTCAATCACCCAAAATGCCGTTTCTGCCCGTATTTATGGGAGGATGAAAACGCTTTTGATATGATGGAAATATGGAACGGACCCATGCGCCCGTCGAACCTTGATGCGGTTAAATGGTGGACGGAGCTTTTGAGAGCCGGCAGAAAAATACCGATTGTAGGCGGAAGCGATTATCACAGACCGCATTCACTTGCAAGGCTGGCAAATCCCGTAACTGCTGTTCTTTCTCCGTCGAAATCGGCTGACGACATTCTGAACTCAATTAAAAACGGGCGTTCCTTTGTTACAAACGGCGTTGACGGGCCAAAGCTTGATGTAAGATACGGCGAGGCAACTTTGGGAGAAACAGTACGGAGAGGCAGTGCCGAAAAGCTCATAATAGCCGCAGAAAATCTCGGAAACGCCGAAATAATAACCGTTAATGACTTCGGAGAAGAAAAAGCGGCCAGAAAAAGCGGAGAAGATTCCGTTTTTGAAGTCAACCCCGGCAGTTCAAGCTTTATATATGTAAAAGCGATTAAAGGCAAAGGAAAGCTAAGGCGAATATGTGCCATAACAAACCCGATTTATTTTGAATAATCAGCGTAAAAAACGGCTGCTACCCAAAAAGGTAACAGCCGTTAATCTGTTTTTTGAAGATTACATCATACTTGCAACTTCTGCTGCAAAATTGTCTTCTTTCTTCTCGATGCCTTCGCCCTTTGCAAGACGGACAAAGCCTGTAACTTTTATATCAGCACCGATTGTCTTGGCAACCTGTGCAACATATCCGCCAACTGAGCCTTCAAAGAGGTCTGAGCGGACAAAGGGCTGCTCAAGAAGGCAGATTTCTTTGATTTGCTTCTTGATACGTCCTTCAACAGCACCGGCAAAAATCTTGTCATTTACGAATTCATCTTTGCCTGCTACTGCAAGCTCTGCAAGAGTTGCAACAGCCTCTTTGGAGAGGAAGTTGAAGAGGAAATTATTGTTCTTCTGCTCCTCATAAGCGGCAATGTCTTCATCGCTCCAAAGCTTCTCGCTGCAAGCTTTTTCTAAAAGCTTTCTGAGGATGGGCTTGGGAAGTGATTCGGGCTTATTCAACGAGCTATCGATTGTGATAGACTTCATCTTTGCAAGTTCGTCAGCTGAAATATCGTCTTTGCTAAGATATTCGGGGCTCATTGCTGCAACCTGCATAGCAATATTCTTGCCCATTGCAACAAACTCAGCGTTATCGGCTGCGTTGGTTTCAAAGCTTACGAGAACGCCTACAGAACCGCCGCCGTGGATATATGAAACAGTTGTTCCCTCAACAAGGACAAAACGGCGAAGCTTGAGGTTTTCACGAATTTTAAGGAAGAGCTCCTGAATTGCATCTGCAACGGAAACTGAACCGTCGGAAATTGTTGTTGCAAGAAGAGCGTCAAGATCAGCAGGCTTCTTTTCAACAACGGTCTTTGCAATCTGATTTGCAAGAGCCTTGAATTCTGCGCCGTTACCAACAAAGTCGGTTTCGCAGTTCAGTTCAACAAGAGCGGATGCGTTGCCGTCAGAGTAAAGACCGATAACGCCTTCAGCAGCAACTCTGCTTGCCTTTTTAGCTGCAGTTGCAAGACCTTTTTCGCGAAGGATTTCTATTGCCTTGTCCATATCGCCGTCAGCTTCAACAAGTGCTTTTTTGCAGTCCATCATACCGACATTTGTTTTCTCTCTGAGAGCCTGAACATCTTTAGCTGTAAATGCTGCCATTATATTATTCCTCCTCTGTTGCTTCTTCAGCAGCTACTTCGGGAGCAGTCTGCTCGCCCTGTCTGCCCTCGATAACCGCGTCAGCCATTGCGCCTGCAATGAGCTTAACGGCACGGATTGCATCGTCGTTGCCGGGGATTACATAATCAACCTCATCGGGATCGCAGTTGGTGTCAACAATGGCAACGATGGGGATACCGAGCTTCTTTGCTTCAAGAACAGCGATTCTTTCTTTGCGGGGGTCAACTATAAACATAGCTGCGGGCTGCTTTCTCATTTCGGTAATGCCGCCCATAAACTTTTCGAGCTTTTCAATTTCAAGATTAAGCTTTGTAACTTCCTTTTTGGGAAGAAGATCAAATGTGCCGTCAGCTTCCATAGTCTTGAGCTGAGCAAGTCTCTTGATTCTCTTCTGAATGGTGTTGAAGTTTGTGAGCATACCGCCGAGCCAACGAGCGTTTACATAAGGCATACCGCAACGGATTGCCTCTTCCTTAACGGAATCCTGAGCCTGCTTCTTTGTGCCGACAAAAAGGATTTCGCCGCCGTCTGCCGCGATGTCACGAACAAACATATAAGCTTCTTCGAGCTTCTTAACGGTCTTCTGAAGGTCGATGATGTAGATACCGTTACGCTCTGTGAAGATGTATTCCGCCATCTTGGGGTTCCATCTTCTGGTCTGGTGTCCGAAATGGACGCCTGCTTCGAGTAATTGCTTCATTGATACTACTGACATGATTTTTCCTCCTAAGTTTATTTGTATCTTTTCGTGTCAGATACGAACCGCCGCAAAGCCTGATATTAAAACGGTTTTTAACGCCGCACTATTAATAAAAATAGCTTTGCGTGTGATTTGCGTTGGCATTATATCACAACATTTGCAAAAAAGCAAGTAAAATTTTAAAAAACTAATAATATTTTTATATTATTAGCAAAATTATTAAAAAAAGTGCGCCGATTTTTCAATCGGCGCGCCAATTATTATTCTCTGTGCCACTTAACACCCTGAGCTGTATCTTCAAGAACAATGCCCATAGCTTTGAGCTCATCACGGATTCTGTCCGCTTCTGCCCAATTCTTTGATTTTCTTGCCTGAGTTCTTGCTTCAATCATAGCGTCAATATCAGCGTCAAGCGTTTCTGTTTTACGGTTGTAAACAAGGCCGAGAACACCCGTAAGCTCATCAAAAATCTTTGCGGCATATTCCGCCGTTGATTTAGACTGACCTTTACCTATAACAAGAGTGTTAATATCTCTTACAAGCTCGAAAACCGCAGCTATACCGTCTGCCGTGTTAAGGTCATCATCCATTGCCTCGATAAACTGTGCGACTCGTTTGTCAAGCTGTGATTTTACGCTCTCGGAAAGCTCGCCGTCGGTCGCATTCTTAATCTCGAAATCAATGCTGTCACGGCAGGTATATAACCTCGAAAGCGACGCTTTACACTGCTCGATTATATCAACGCTGTAATTTATCGGGCTTCTGTATGAAGATGATATCATAAGATATCTTATCGGCTCATAGCCGTATTTTTCCGCAACATCTCTGACGGTAAAGAAATTACCGAGGGATTTTGACATCTTAACATTATCAACATTAATATAGCCGTTGTGCATCCAATAATTGGCAAACGGTTTGCCTGTGAAGCATTCGCTCTGAGCGATTTCATTTTCGTGATGCGGGAAAATAAGATCCTGACCGCCGCAATGAATATCAATGCTTTCGCCAAGATATCTGCAAACCATAGCGGAACATTCAATATGCCAGCCGGGTCTGCCCTTGCCCCAGGGAGACTCCCAATAAGGCTCACCGGGCTTTGCCGACTTCCAAAGCGCAAAATCCATGGGGTCTTTTTTGATATCACCGACCATTATTCTTGCTCCGGCTTCAAGTTCTTCAAGAGGCTGGTGGGAAAGCTTGCCGTATTCGTCAAAGGTTTTGGGGCTGAAATAAACATCGCCGTCAACCTCATAGGCATGACCGTTGTCAATAAGTCCCTTAACAATTTCAATAATCTTATCAACATTTTCAGTTGCCTTGGGATGAACCGTAGCGGGTCTGAAATTCAAGCCTTCGGCGTCTTTCCAAAACTCTTTGATATACTTTTCGGAAACCTCGGTAAAGGTAGAGCCTTCCTCATTGGCACGCTTTATAATTTTATCGTCAATGTCTGTAAAATTCTGAACAAAGGTAACTTTATATCCCCTGTATTCGAGATATCTTCTCAAAACATCAAAAACACAAATCGGCCTTGCATTACCAATATGGATGTAATTATATACCGTGGGTCCGCAGGCATAAATCTTAACTTCACCCTCTTTTATGGGCTTAAATTCTTCTTTTTCTCTTGTCAGAGTGTTGAAAACTTTCATTTATTTTTCCTCCTGTTTGATCTGAGTTTTAAGCTCCTCAATTTGACTTTCGAGCCTTGCTATTTCCTGTGCAACGGGATCGGGAATGTGAACCTGATCAAGGTCGTTAACTCTTACGCCGTCGCGTTTTACAACATGGGCGGGAACGCCGACTGCAGTTGAATTAGGCGGAATATCGTTCAAAACAACGGCGCCCGCCGCAATTCTCGTGTTGTCGCCGATATTCAAAGGACCAAGAACTTTTGCACCTGCTCCTATCATAACATTATTGCCTATGGTGGGATGTCTTTTCCCCGTATCCTTACCCGTTCCGCCGAGAGTTACCCCCTGATATACGGTTACATCATCGCCGATAACAGCCGTTTCGCCGATAACAACCCCCGTCCCGTGGTCAATAAAAAATCTTTTTCCGATAGTAACTGCCGGATGTATTTCAATTCCCGTTTTTTTTGAAGCTCTTTGCGACACCCAACGGGCTGCAAAAAACATCTTTTTCTTATAAAGCTTGTTTGCGATTCTGTGAAGCCTGATTGCTTTAAGACCGGGATACAGAAGAAGAATTTCGATTGCAGAGCGTGCCGCCGGATCGCGGTCTTTGACGCAGGCAATATCCTCCCTCAACTGATTGAACAAAAAATCACATCCTTCAGTTAGTTTAAAAAACATTAAAAACCTCCGCAGTCAAAAAAGACTACGGAGGCGTAAATACGCGGTTCCACTCCTGTTTATTGCTTACGGTAATTAAAACCGGGCTTTAACGCAGCCAAAACGCACAGAGATACTGCAAATTTCCCCCTGTGTGCCGGCGGGTGCATTTCACCGAGCGTGCATAAGAAGCGTTTTCAGCTGCCCGCTTCCTCTCTGATATGCATTAAAACGGCTACTCTCCCGACGATCGCATTTTTCGGTATTTTTACTGTATTATATGTTGTTTATTTGGAAAAGTCAATTACTTTTTTGCCGTCAACAATATATTTTACTCCTGAAATCACCGTAAGAACGGCGGTAATCCAAAGAAGTATATTGGAAATCAGCGAAAATTTTCCAAAGTCAAGGGAATAGATTTCAACGAAATGTATCCCAATCATAATTATTATTGAGAAAATCATTTGGCTTGCAGTTTTCAGCTTTCCCCAGATACCGGCGGCAATGACAACCCCCTGAGCAGATGCAACAAGGCGAAAAGATGTTACAAGAAATTCTCTTGAAAGGACTATCATAACTATCCAAATGTTGCATAAACCAAGCTTCATAAAAGCGAGAAGCGCCGCCGTTGTCAGCATTTTATCGGCGACAGGGTCGCAAAGCTTTCCGAAAGTTGTTACAAGATTGTTTTTTCTTGCAATTTTTCCGTCAAGGAAATCCGTTACGGACGCTGCAATAAATATCAGCGTTGCAACCAAATAATGATATTTAAAGTTTAAAACCATTGCCACAAGGAAAAACGGCGTTAAAATAATTCTTGCTACCGTAAGCTTATTAGGTAAATTCATTTTGCCTCCTTATCCGTTAAGATCCTTGCCTATGAGGTCATAATCGTTAACTCCGATAATAACCACATCCGCAAAATCTCCCGGCTCATAATTTTTATTTGTTGTGAAAGAAACAGTTCCGTCAATTTCGGGAGCATCCATATAAGTTCTTCCGCTGTAGCTGTCAGTATATCCGTCATAATCTTCAACAAGCACGCGATAGGTTTTGCCTATTCTGTCGCGATTTTTGAGCGTTACGATTTCAAGCTGATCCTGCATTATTATTTCACCGCGGCGAAGCTTAACATCCTCGTCAACGGTATTTTCCATATTGAACGCGGGAGTCCCCTCTTGCGGAGAAAAAGCAAAACAGCCTAAGCGGTCAAACTCGATTTCGTTAACAAACTCCGCAAGGTTTTCAAATTCTTTTTCACCCTCTCCGGGGAATCCGACTATAAATGTTGTTCTTATAACCGCATCGGGAAGCGCAGAGCGGATTTTAGCAATAACCTCGCGCAGAAACGCGCTGTCGCCTCGCCTGTTCATAGCTTTTAAAATTCCGTCATCGGCATGCTGAAGCGGCAAGTCAATATAAGGCAAAACCTTTGACCTGCGGGCTATTGTTTCCAACAACTCATCGGTTATTTTGTCCGGATAGCAATAAAGCATTCTAATCCATTCAATTCCGTCGATTTCGCACAAAGCGTCAAGCAATTCGGGCAAACGGAGCTTACCGTAAAGATCCGAGCCGTAATTGGTTGTATCCTGTGCAATAAGGATAAGTTCTTTTGTCCCTGCGGCGGCAAGCTGCTTTGCTTCGTCAATAACGGTTTCAAATTCTACGCTTCGGTAATCCCCTCTTATTGACGGAATCGCGCAGTAGGTGCATCTGTTTGAGCAGCCGTCGGCGATTTTAAGATAAGACCAGTATTCGGGCGTTGTCAAAAGTCTTTCTCCTGTCAGCGGAAGCTGATCGCTGCCAGGCATTTCAAACAGTTTTTCACCGTTAATAACTCTTTTAACAATGTCGGCAATATTTGCATTTGCTCCTATGCCGACAACGGCGTCAACCTCAGGCATTTCATCAAATATCTCTTTTTTATATCGCTGAGCAAGACAGCCCGTAACTATTATCTTTCCGACCGTTCCGTCTGCTTTGAGCTGAGCCATATCAAGGATATTTTCGATTGCCTCCTGCTTTGCGGCATCAATAAAGCCGCAGGTGTTGACAATAACCGCATCCGTGCCTTCGTAGCAATCGGTAATTTCAAATTCGTTTTTATCAAGCTGTGCGAGCATTCGCTCTGCATCAACCTGATTTTTAGGACATCCGAGCGATATCATTCCTATCTTATACATTCTCGAAATCCTCCGTTTCTACTTCAATTCGGCGAAGAGCGCTGTTAATATCAGACCACCTGTATCCAAGGCGCTGCAAAGCCGCGACGGTTCTTTTTATCCCCTTTTCGTCCGAAAGACTTCGGGAATACTTACCGTTCAATAAATCTATAATACGCAAAATCGGATCAAAGTCAAGACTTTCACAAACTTTATCGGCAATTTCTCTTGAAATTCCTTTTTGAATAAGAGCGGATTTAGCGCCGCGCACACTCATTCCTTTGCGTTCAAGAAGACTTTCGGCAAGCGACTGAGCATATCGTTCATCATCTATGTAACCCAGTTCTTCAAGTCGGTCGGCAGCCAAAAGCGCATACTCGGATTTATGTCCCTTGCGAACAAGCTTTCCGACGAGCTCTCTTTTACTTTGGTCGTGATAGGAAAGCAATCGCAAGCCCGCCAGAAAAGCGCAACGCGAACCGACGGCTTCAAGAAAAGCCGCCAGCTCTGCTTCATCATCAATATTTTCAACCGATTTGTAAGGGCTTGAAAACCAATATTCCGCGTCGACTGTAAAGGAGTATTCGCCGTCGCACAAAATATGAATTTTATTCTGTTTTCCGCGATTTGCCGTAATTTTCATAGATTATTCGTCATCATCGACAACTATATCAAGCTTTGCTCTTGCGCTTGCTTTAGTTGTCGGCTCCGGAGCGGGAGGTGCAGGCATAGCAGGCCTTGCCGCCCTTTTAACCTTGACAGATTCAGCCGCTTCTTTCATTGCTTCATTAATCTTTTTCTCGATTTCATCGGCAAGCTCAGGAGAATTTGACAAAACTTCTCTGACATTATCCCTGCCCTGACCGAGACGCATATCACCGTATGAGAACCAAGCGCCGCTCTTTTGAATTATGTTATATTTTACGCCGAGGTCAACCATTTCGCCCTCTTTTGAAATTCCTCTGCCGTAAAGTATATCAAACTCCGCGTCTTTAAACGGAGGGGCAACCTTATTCTTGACAATCTTGCACTTTGTACGGTTTCCGACTATTTCATTTCCGGGACCTTTAAGAGCCTCAACACGGCGAACATCAATTCTCATGGTTGCATAGAATTTAAGCGCTCTGCCGCCGGTGGTAACCTCGGGATTGCCGTAAACCACACCGACTTTTTCACGGAGCTGATTTATAAATATAATGATTGTATTTGATTTTGCTACCGCACCCGCAATTTTACGGAGTGCCTGCGACATAAGCCTTGCGTGTGCTCCGACATGGGAATCACCCATTTCTCCTTCAATTTCAGAGCGGGGAACAAGAGCCGCTACCGAGTCAATAACAACTACATCAAGCGCGCCTGAGCGGACGAGCGCCTCCGCAATTTCAAGCGCCTGCTCACCGTTATCCGGCTGAGAAACAAGAAGAGCGTCAACATCGACACCGAGATTTGCGGCATATCCGGGGTCAAGAGCGTGCTCGGCATCAATAAAAGCCGCCTCTCCGCCGTTTTTCTGAGCCTGAGCAATAACGGTAAGTGCGAGAGTGGTTTTACCCGATGATTCGGGACCGTATATTTCTATAATTCTTCCTCTGGGCAGACCGCCGATGCCCGTTGCCGAATCGAGGGCTATCGAACCGGTTGAAACAGCTTCAATATTCATCCCCGTATTTTCGCCGAGCCTCATTATCGTTCCTTTTCCGTAAGCTTTTTCGATTTGGGCAAGCGCGGTTTCAAGAGCTTTCTTTTTATCTGCCATTTGTTAAACCTCCATCAAAAATATATCAAACAAATGTTCTATGTGCATTGTATAACATTTTTCAAAAAATTGCAATAGGTTATTTAAAATATTTTTGAATTTGCTCAATATTTTATAACTTTGATAAAAAACTTTAAAAAAAGTCTTGCAATTTGCCAAGAAACCTGTTAATATATCATCTGTTAATGACTAAAAAGGAGGTGTGACACATGGCAAAGTGCGATTTCTGCGGTAAGGATGTGTCATTCGGCATTAAGGTTTCCCATTCACACAGGCGTTCAAACAGAACATGGAAGCCCAATGTTAAGAGAGTTAAGGCTGTTGTTAACGGAACTCCCAAGAGAGTTTACGCTTGCACTCGCTGCCTTCGCTCCGGTAAGGTTACAAGAGCCGTTTGATTTTAAACGCATGATTGAGAGACTGCTCAAAGCAGTCTCTTTTTCTTTGCCTGCCAAAAGCCGGCGTTTTGTTGCTTTTGCCGATTGGCTTGTGGTAACACAATCAACAGAACACAACTTATTGTGATATATTACATTATTATATAGAACATTGCCAAACTGACTGTTTTTTGAAAAAATCTGTTTCATTTCTTGCTGAAATTGTGTATAATTAATCCAAAAGCTGACGAAAGTGAAGAGAAAAGATGAGTTATTCGGTAAACCCAAGCGTTTTCAAATCAATATTTGCCGTTCCGACCGATATAGTCGATAAGCATATACGCCTTGCAAACGAGCATCAACTGAAGGTTCTGCTTTGGATTTTGCGAAATTCTCCGGACGAGCCAGATATAGAAAAAATGTGTTCCGATTTAAAAATCGACATCGGCGATGCGAGCGATTATCTGCAATATTGGGTTTTGACCGGCGTAATTTCCGAATCAGGCACGCCTGCTGATAATAAAAAAAGCGAAAGTATTTCATCTGAAAAGCCTGAAAAAGCAGATAAGATAAAGCAGCAAGACCCGAAACCCGAGCTTCCCGCTCCCGCAGCTTCAAAGCCTTCAAGCGCCGAAATTGCGACAAGAATAGAAGAATCACCCGATATCGGTTATCTTTTTAATGAAGCTCAGAGAAAGCTCGGCAAAACAATAGGATATGACGGCCAATGCACCCTGCTTTTGCTTCACGACCATTACGGACTGCCCGTTGAAGTTTTGTTTATGCTGATTGATTACTGCGTATCCGTCGGCAAAACAAACTACGGCTATCTTGAAACAGTCGGCAGGGATTGGGGAAACAGAGAAATTGACACTCTTGACAAAGCGGCGGAGCAGATATCGGCTTTAAGAAAAGCAAATTCTCTCTGGATTGATTTCTCAAAGGCCGTCGGGATTTCAAACCCTCGTCCCACCACCAAGCAATCGGAGTATCTCAGGCGTTGGAGCACGGAATGGGGCTTCGGCATTGATATGATTATTTTGGCATATGAAGAAATGGCTAACCATACCGGCAAGCTCAGCTTTGCATACATTGAAAAAGTTTTGATTAATTGGAAAAATCTCGGTTATAAAACTCCCGCCGAGGTTGAAAACGGCAGAGAGGAGCAAAAAGCCAAAAAGCCGTCGGCGAGCGGCGAAAAATCATCATCCGCCTCATATGATCTCGGAGAATTCAAAGAACGCTCACTTCACGGCGAGCTGAAGTATGAAAGGAAGAAAAAGAAATGAGTTACAGCAAGGCTGCTCTGTCAAAAGCAACCCGTATTCTTGAAAGCAGGCGCTCCAAGGCACAGCGTATACAGCTTGCAAGACATCTTGAGGTCACCGAAAAAATCCCCGCAGTTTCGGAATACGAGGCTCAGCTTTCCGCAACGGGTCTTGCGGTTGTCAAAGCGATAGGTATGGGAAGCAATGCGGAAGAATACATAAAGCAGCTTTCCGAGCTTAATCTTTCCGTTCAAAGCGGAATTAAAAAGCTTCTTAAAGAAAACGGCTTTCCCGAAGACTATCTTGAAGTTCCCTACACCTGCAAAAAATGTATGGATACCGGCTTTGTGGACGGATTTGTCTGCGAATGCAGAAAAGAGCTTTTAAATCAGATTTCAAAAGACGAGCTTTCGGCAGTTTCACCAATTCAGAATTGCCGATTTGATAATTTCAGCCTTGAATACTATCCGAAGCCCGTTGACGAACAGCTCGGGCTTTCACCGCAAAAGCGAATGGGTGAAATTCTCGAATACTGCAAATGCTATGCAGAGGATTTTGACAGCGAATCCGAAAGCCTTTATATGCACGGTGCAACGGGTCTCGGCAAAACGCATCTCTCGCTTGCCATTGCAAATACGGTTGCCGAAAAAGGATACAGAGTTATTTATGACTCGGCGCAAAATTTGTTTTCATCTCTCGAAAGAGAAAAATTCAGCTACGGCAATTCATATGAGCGCGAAGCGGAAATTCTTGACTGCGACCTTTTGATAATTGACGACCTCGGCTCTGAATTTTCAACAGCCTTTACTACTGCCGCAATGTATAACATTGTCAACACAAGGCTCAACAGAGGAAAACCCGTTATCATCAGCACGAATCTCACCGAAACCGAGCTTGAAGCTAAATATACGCAAAGAATTACTTCAAGAATAATCGGAAACTATGTATCCCTGCTGTTCCTCGGCAGAGATATAAGGCAGTTAAAAAAGCTTTGATAAGGAGAAGAAAATGGATATCATTCAGCAATTAACAACGCAATTCGGTCTTCAAAGATGGCAGGTTGAAAACACCGTCAAACTCATCGATGAAGGAAATACAATTCCTTTTATTGCGCGATACAGAAAAGAAGCTCACGGCACACTTGACGATCAGGTTATCAGAGAGCTTTCGGAAAAGCTTGAATATCTCAGAAACCTTGAGAAAAGGCGCGAAGAGGTTCGCTCTCTAATTGAAGCTCAGGAAAAACTGACGGAAGAAATCTCACTTTCTCTTGACGCTGCCTCTACCCTCGCGGAGATTGAGGATATTTACCGACCGTTCAGGCCGAAAAGAAAGACAAGAGCCTCCGTTGCCAAAGAAAAAGGGCTTGAGCCTCTTGCCGATATGATTTTTGAGCAAAAGCCCGACTCCCCCGCTCCTCTCGAGCTTGCCGAAGGCTTTATTGACGGCGAAAAAGGCGTTGAAACCGCTGAGGACGCTTTAAAAGGCGCACTTGACATAATTGCCGAAAATATTTCCGACGATGCGGATATAAGGCGCAGACTCAGAAATCTTTTCAGCGTTATCGGAGTTGTTACGGTATCTGCCGTTGATAAGGACGCTGACAGCGTTTATACAATGTATTACGATTACTCCGAGCCCGTTAACAAAATTGCAGGTCACAGAGTTTTGGCTATTGACCGCGGAGAAAAAGAGAAATTTCTCAAAGTCAGCGTAACTCTTGACGCAGTAAAGGCAGCAAATGTTATAACGGGAGCGACGCTCAATCCCAACGGTTCTCCCTGCACCGAGGCTGTGCGCGAAGCCGGAGAGGACGCATATACAAGGCTTATTTATCCGTCCATAGAGCGTGAAATCAGAAATATGCTCACGGAAAATGCCGCCGCAAACGCAATTAAAGTCTTTGCCTTGAATACAAAGGAGCTTTTGCTTGCTCCTCCCGTCAAGGGAAAGGTTGTTATAGGTCTTGACCCTGGCTACAGAACCGGCTGTAAGGTAGCGGTTGTAGGCAAAACGGGAAAGGTCTTGGATACGGGCGTTATTTATGTTACTCACTCCGACGCTCAGCGAAATCAGGCAAAAGAGCTTATTAAGAAGCTTATCAAAAAGCATAATGTTGACTGCATATCAATTGGAAACGGAACCGCTTCAAAAGAAACGGAGATTTTTGCGGCAGAGGTTCTTCGTGAAATTGACGCAGATGTTTCATATATGGTTGTCAGCGAAGCGGGAGCTTCGGTTTATTCCGCTTCAAAGCTTGCGGCACAGGAATTTCCGCAATATGATGTTTCACTCAGAAGTGCAGTTTCAATCGCACGCCGTTTGCAGGATCCGCTTGCGGAGCTTGTTAAAATCGACCCGAAAGCAATCGGAGTAGGTCAGTATCAGCACGATATGCCGCCCAAAGAGCTTGACGCGGCTCTTGACGGAGTTATTGAAGATGCAGTTAACTCGGTCGGTGTTGACCTTAACACCGCTTCCGCGCCCTTGTTGTCAAGGGTTTCGGGCATTAATGCTTCGGTGGCGAAAAACATTGTTGATTACCGCGATGAAAACGGCGAATTCAAAGAACGCTCACAGCTCAAAAAGGTTCCTAAGCTCGGCGCAAAGGCTTTTGAGCAATGCGCAGGCTTTTTGAGAGTTCCGGAAAGTAAAAACATTCTTGATAATACCGGCGTTCATCCCGAAAGCTACGCCGCCGCCAAAGATTTGCTCAAGCTCTGCGGGTATTCCGAAAAAGATATCGGAACGGAAGCGATAGCAAATATTTCCGCCGAAGTTCAGCTTTTTGGTGAAGAAAAAGCCGCAGAAAAGCTCGGTATAGGCGTTCCGACGCTTAAAGATATCATAAAAGAGCTTATACGCCCTGCGCGTGACCCGCGTGATGAACTGCCGCCGCCCATGCTAAGAACCGATGTTATGGACATCAAAGACCTCGTTCCCGGAATGGAGCTTAAAGGCACTGTAAGAAATGTAACGGATTTCGGTGCTTTTGTTGATATCGGAGTTCATCAAGACGGACTTGTGCATATTTCGCAGATAACAAACAAATATATAAAGCATCCGTCGGAGGTTCTCAAGGTCGGGCAAATCGTTACCGTTTGGGTAATTTCGGTTGAAGCGAGCAAAAAGAGAATTTCTCTTACAATGAAAAAACCTAAATCACAGGAGAACAGTTAAAGTGGCAGACAAATTCAGGCAAGATTTAACTCAGGGCAGCGTCGGAAAGCAATTAATAAAATTTTCGGTTCCCTTTTTGCTTTCCAACCTGCTGCAAGCATTCTATTCGGTTGCCGATATGATAATCGTCGGCAGATTTTGCGGGACGCACGGAATAACGGGCGTTAATATCGGCAGTCAGATAAACATTCTCGTTACGGGCGCGGCTTTCGGTCTTGCCGTCGGCGGAACCGTGCTGATTGCTCAATACGGCGGAGCAAAAAAATTTGATGAGCAGAGAAAAACGGTCGGAACTCTTGTTTCGCTCTATATGCTGCTCAGCATAATCTGCACGGCAGTTATGCTGTTTGCACAGAATTTTCTGCTCGATATTCTCAGAACTCCGCAGGTGGCTTACATTGAGACCGCCAACTACTATAAAATATGTATGAGCGGACTTGTATTTATGTTTGCCTACAATGTTATCAGCGCCGTTCTTAGAGGTATGGGCGATTCCAAAAGACCGCTGTATTTTGTAATAATTGCAACCTTTGCAAACATTATCGGCGATATTATCCTTGTCGGTCCTTTAAAAATGGGCGCGGCAGGAGCCGCATATGCAACCGTGGCAGCTCAGGCATTGAGCGTTTTGCTTTCTTTGATATATTTGGCAAAAAACAGCTTTTTCAGCGGTTATTCGATTAATGATTTTAAAATCGATAAAGACAAAACAAAAATGCTGTTAAAGCTCGGGCTTCCCTCCTCCGTTCAACAGCTTGTTATTTCTTTTTCATTTCTCTCGCTCACTGCTCTTGTAAACTCGCTGCCGAATGCAGACATAGCTTCGGCTTGCCAGGGAATCGGCGGCAAGGTTAATTCATTTGCAGTACTTCCCGCTCTCGCAATGAGCAGCGCTGTTTCGTCAATGGCAGGACAGAATATCGGCGCGGGTAACACCGAAAGAGCAAAGAAAACTACTCTGACCGGAATAGGAATTTCTTTTGCAATTTCGCTTGTTGTTTTTGCAATAGTTGAAATATTTCCGCAACCGATTATTTCTCTGTTTGACACGAACCCAGAAGTTATAAGGATTGGCACAGAATATATGAGATATATTGCGCTTGACTATCTTTTTGTGCCGTTTGTATTCTGCATTAACGGACTTGCAATCGGCGCGGGATATTCAAATTTTGCACTTTTTAACGCATTTTTCAGTTCAATTCTTTTCAGAGTTCCGCTCGCTTATTTGATTGTAAAATTCACGAGTCTCGGTTTTAACGGCATAGGTCTTGCAATGGGACTTGCCTCCGTTTCATCTTTAATTATCGGATTTATTTATTTTGCAAGAGGTTCTTGGAAGAAGCCGAAAATTAAGCTTTAATATTGTTGACAAGCACAGCTTTATGTGTTAAAATCTTAATGTAAATTTAAAGATTTTTTGTGACTGACGGATTTATGCAGAGCACTGCAAAGGAGCAAAAAATCTGTTTTATGCCGACCGTCTGGGCAGTCTTATCTTTAAAGGATAGGGCTGCCCTTTAATTTTTGGAAAGGATGAAAATTATGGGCATTTACAAAATCTCAACTATCGGCGAAATTATCAAAGACAATTCCTATGTAGGCAGAGGAATCATTATCGGCAAATCCCGCAACGGCGAAAAAGCGGTTACAGCCTATTTCATTATGGGCAGAAGCGAAAACAGCAGAAACAGAGTTTTTATTAAGCAGGGTGACGAGGTAATTATCCATCCTTTTGACGCATCAAAGGTTGAGGATCCTTCGCTCATAATTTACTCCCCCGTCAGAACAGTCAAAAACAGCCTGATTGTTACTAACGGCGATCAGACCGACACAATATATGATTTCATCAACGACGGCAAAACCTTTGAGCAGGCTCTTGAAACAAGAGAGTTTGAACCTGACAAGCCCAATTTCACTCCGAGAATCAGCGGTATTCTCAATTTCAACGGCAATGAATTTGATTATAAGCTGAGCATTCTTAAAAGCGCAGACGAGAACGGCTCCGCCTGCAACAGATACACTTTCAATTACTCCCCTCTTAATGGTCTCGGCCATTTCATCCACACATATAATTGCGACGGAAACCCCATTCCCACCTTTACGGGCGAGCCCGAAAGAGTTGAAATTCCCGATGATATCGACGAATTCACCGATGATATCTGGAATAATCTCAACGAACAAAACAAAATCTCGCTTTATGTCAGATATATTGACCTTGAAAGCGGAGAATACTGCGACAGAATGATAAATAAAAACAAATAAGGAGAAGTCAAAATGAAAGAGTTTGAACTTAAATACGGCTGCAATCCCAATCAGAAGCCCGCAAAAATCTATATGAACGACGGCTCGGAGCTTCCCATTGAAATTCTCAGCGGCAGACCCGGTTATATCAATTTTCTTGACGCTTTCAACAGCTGGCAGCTTGTAAAAGAGCTTAAAGAAGCTCTCGGAATGCCTGCTGCAACTTCTTTCAAGCATGTCAGCCCGACATCGGCGGCAGTCTGCATCAAAATGAGTGAAAAACTCAAAAAAGCCTGCTTTGTTGACGATATCGAGGGGCTTGACGATTCTCCCCTTGCAACCGCTTACGCAAGAGCCAGAGGAACTGACAGAATGAGCTCCTTCGGCGATTGGATTGCTCTCTCGGATGTTTGCGATGTTACAACAGCAAAGCTTATAAAGCGTGAGGTTTCCGACGGCGTTATTGCACCCGGTTACGAGCCCGAGGCTCTTGAAATTCTTAAAAGCAAGAGAAAGGGCAATTACAACATTGTTAAAATTGACCCGAATTATGTTCCCAACCCCATCGAAACAAAGCAGGTTTACGGCATAACCTTTGAGCAGGGCAGAAACAATTTTGAAATCAATAACGAGCTTCTTGCAAACATTGTTACCGAAAACAAAGCAATGCCCGACAGTGCAAAGCGCGACCTTATAATTTCGCTCATCACTCTTAAATACACACAGTCCAATTCCGTTTGCTACGCCGTTGACGGTCAGGCAATCGGAGTCGGCGCAGGTCAGCAGTCAAGAATTCATTGCACACGCCTTGCGGGAAACAAAGCGGATATCTGGCATCTCAGACAGCACGAAAAGGTTCTCAATCTTCCTTTCCTTGATTCGGTCGGCAGACCCGACAGAGACAACACGATTGATATTTATATTTCAGACGATTATGAAGATGTTCTTGCCGACGGAGTATGGCAGACCCTGTTTTCCGAAAAGCCCGAGCCTTTCACAAAAGCGGAGCAGAAAGCATATCTTTCAACAATCAAGGGTGTTGCTCTCGGAAGCGATGCATTCTTCCCCTTTGGCGACAATATCGACAGAGCTTCAAAGAGCGGCGTAACATATATAGCAGAGCCGGGCGGCTCAATCAGAGACGACAATGTTATTGAAGCCTGCAACAAATACGGTATGGTTATGTGCTTCACCGGTATGAGACTTTTCCATCATTAACAGAAAATCCCGCGGAAATCCGCGGGATTTTTATGTTATCAGCTAAGTATTAATCAGTTGTTAAGAGCAGGTGACGATTTCTTTATTCGCTCCAGCTCCTTATCCTTTCTTTCATTTCGTCTATGCCGAGAATACCGTAAGCAAAGCCTTTTCTTATCAATTCCTCGGGCAGGAATTCATCATATTTTTCAAAAACAGGCACTTCTCCGGGATAAACAAGCTCCATAGGGTCAAGTGCTTCTTTTTCTTCCTCGGCAAGTATTTCAAAGAATTCTTCTTTGCTTGCCTTCATTTTAAACTGAATAAAATAAGGTCTTGAAGAATCCATTCCCGAAAGCCCGAGCTTTGCCCCGCACTTGATTTTTAAAAATCTCTCCATTGCAAGAAAAGCATAGCTGCCGAGCCACGGAAACAAACACCACATATCGCCGCCGAGACAAATCAGCGGCTCGGAAACAACGCCCGAATTCAAGGCGCTGTGCCGTGCCTGTTCAAGCCTTGCAACGGCGTTTTTCATAAGATAAGGATAGCTCTTTTCTTCGGCAAGAACCTGTCTCATTCTCTCAAGCACTTTTGTGTTGATATCACCGGGACATTCGCCGAAATAAGCGGGAACTTTGCCCTTGACCTGCTCGCAATAAACAAGGCGTCTTTTATGGTCAATTTCTTCTACCGTCCAGACATGACCCGCAAGGGCTATTTTTTCTCCCACAGGAGGCGGCAAAACAATCGTCCCGAGCTCCTGCGAACCCCAACGAACCGTATATTCTTCATTTTCCTTGAAAACGGCATAGAATTTAAATGAATTAATCTGCCTTTCACCCGCAATACCGACGATCAGACCTCCCTCCTCGGTGCGCTGAATTTGGTCGGTTTCTATCAGATGCTTCAGCATTATTCTGAAATCATCTTTTGATATTCGGTGAAAATAATTCAGAGTCAGCACCTTTGAGGCAAGTGCGGCAGGCGTCATTTCTCCGCTTGAAGCAAGCGTGCTCATGGTCTGATGATAAAGCAGACTAAACGGCAGGCGGTCAAGCTTCGGCGGCTCAACCCATCTTTCCTCCAAATAGAGCTGTACAAGCGCTATACCCTGCAAAAGCTTCCATGGAACGGTGGTCGGCAATAAGGCTCGCGGCTCAGGCAGTTCCTCGCGCATTACAAACCACATTTCGGGCGGCATATCGCGCCTGCCCGTTCTGCCCATTCGCTGTAAAAATGATGAAACCATAAACGGCGCATCAATCTGAAAAGCTCTTTCAAGCCTGCCAATGTCTATTCCCAATTCAAGAGTAGCGGTTGTCACGGTGGTTTTATACTGCTCCTCATCTTTCATAACCGCTTCCGCCGTTTCACGGTAAGAAGCCGAAAGATTGCCGTGATGAATCAGAAACCTGTCAGGCTCATGCTTTGCCTCGCAGTATTGCCTTAAAGTTGTTGTAACCGCTTCGCATTCTTCGCGTGAATTTACGAAAACAAGGCATTTTTTACCTCTTGTATGCTCAAAAATATAGCCGATTCCCGGGTCGGCGTTTTCGGGCGCAACATCGGTTGGCGATTCAAGCTCGGGCAGTGCGCCGTCAACCTGCTTATCCTGCGACGACTGAGGACCTCTAACATAAAAATGCTCCATTGACAGCCGCCACTTAACGCCCTTTGACTCGATTTTGGGTATTATAACGCCCCTGCCTGTTCCGCTTGCAAGAAACTTTCCCGTACTCTCCAAATCGCCTATTGTTGCAGAAAGTCCTATTCTGCGCGGATTAACGCCTGCAAGTCTTGAAAGCCTTTCAATTAAACAGAGCGTCTGCCCTCCTCGGTCGCCACGCATAAGAGAATGAACCTCGTCTATCACAATAAAACGCAAATCACCGAAAAGCCTGGGAATATATGCGTGCTTATGGAGCAGCAACGCTTCAAGAGATTCGGGAGTTATCTGAAGGATTCCCGACGGACTCTTCAAAAGCTTATTTTTATGCGACTGAGCAACATCTCCGTGCCAATGCCAAACGGGTATTTCAGCCTCGGCGCACAGATCGTTAAGGCGCATAAATTGGTCATTTATCAAAGCTTTTAAAGGTCCAATGTATATTGCACCGACTGAGCGCGGCATATCCTCTGAAAACAGCGTTAATATCGGGAAAAATGCCGCTTCCGTTTTGCCCGAAGCCGTTGAAGCGGAAAGCAACACATTTTCATCAGAATTAAAAATTGCATCGCCCGCCGCAACCTGAATTGCGCGCAAAGCTTCCCAATTATTCTTATAGATAAAGTCCTGAACAAACGGCGCATATCTGCTGAAAATATTCATTTTCTCACCTTAGATTTCAAACTCTGCAAATTCGTCATCAATATTGCCGCTATCCTCAAGCTGCGTCTTGGCGTACTCAAAGCTTTCAGAACCGAGAAGCTGCTCAACATTGATATCTGGATTCTGATAGACAATATTTAAAAGCTCAATAAAATCGCGTATAACTTCACGCGGCGTTATATTGACATCTGCGCCTATTCTTCCGAATTCTATCTTTATAAAGCTTACAAAGTCATCGGTTGTCAAGGTTTGCTCATAGTCAAAAAGCTGAGCATGAATATCCGAGAGCTTTTCAATCAGCACAAGCATTTCTTCATAAGTGAGCGGTGAAAGCTTTATAACAGGCGCAAGCATATCCTTTACCTCATCGCTGCCGAATCTGCCCTGTGCGAGCCTTGAACGCAAAGCCTCATAGCTGTAAACCCCTCGGCGGGTATCTTCAATGCACTGCGGAGTTCCGCTCATAATGATACCGAGATAGCTCGCCTTGCCCTGAAGGGTGTCATTATACATAGTCAGAATTTTTTCATAATTATATTGGCGGGTAATACTGTTAGGTATCTTATAAATATTAACAAGCTCGTCAATGAGAATAACCAAACCGTTATATCCCGCTTTTTTGAGAAAGACGGCAAAAAGCTTGATATATTCATACCAATCATCGTCGCTTATAACTATGTTAACGCCGAGCTCAGCTTTTGCCTCGCTTTTATTCACATATTCGCCGCGAAACCACTTGACAACCTTTGCCTTGCTTTCATCATCACCATTAATGTAAGATTTATAATATATCGTAAGAAGCTTTGCAAAATCAAAGCCGTGAACCATTTCGTTAAGCGAGCTAATAACCTCATAAATTTTGCGTTCAACCTCTTTGGAAAAACGAGGGTCGCCGATATCAAGCCCGCTTTCTGCCGCAGCCTCGCTCTGAACTCCGCTTATCCAGCGGTCGAGTATAAGCGTCAGAGCGCCGCCCTCGGGTCTCGTTTTTGTGGAGATATTTCTAATCAGCTCTTTATATGTTGCAAGACCCTGCCCCTTTGTTCCCTGAAGTCTTCGCTCGGGAGATAAGTCCGCATCGGCAACAACAAAATTTCTGTCCATTACATAGTTTCTGATTGTTTGCAGTAAAAAGCTTTTACCGCTGCCGTATTTGCCGACGATAAACCGAAAAGAAGCTCCTCCCTGCTCAATAATATCAACATCGTGTAGCAGAGCGTCTATTTCCGTTTCTCTGCCGACGGTTATATAAGGCAGTCCTATTCTCGGCACAACGCCGCCTTTAAGCGAATTTATAACAACCGACGCAATTCTTTTTGGTATCTTCATTTTCCGATTATTCCTTTCAGTTCTTCAATATAATCCTCAATAGGCTCCGGAACATCACCGTTGAAATCAATAACGGTATCGCCGAACAAATCAAAAAGCTTCTCGTTAACACAATCAACGATAACGGAAAGCATTATCCCTTTTTTATGAAGAAAGCTTTCATAATCTTCGCCGTAAAGCATCTTTTGCATAAAAGCAAACTCATCATCGCTCAGCTCGGTATTGTTTACGGGCTTTGGCTCGTCAGGCGCAGCAATCTCTTCTGTCTCCTCGTCAACAATAAGCTTCTTGCCCGTAATCTCGGACGCGGTTCTTATTCCCTGAAGCTTTGACATATCAATTTCAATTTTAGGAGCGGCGTTTCTTTTCTTTTCTTCAAGAAATTCGTTGATTTCTTTTCTGATTATTCCAATCAAAACCTTTGCGGTTTTTTCGGGCTTTAAAGCTGATTTAAAGCCATAAGCCTCGCGCATTTCACAGTCAACCGCTTTTACAACAGCACCGAGATCGCGGCTCTTTGATCTGCTGCCGAAAAACCGCTTACACCGCCAGCTTCCGTTTCGGCAAGAATAACTGTTGATTTTGTTGATTTCAACATCACAGTCGGTATGTCTGCCGTTTTCATAAAAAATTGCAGATGAAAACATATAATAAGGTCCGTCGATTATCTTGCCGAAAAGCTTTTCAAAAAGCGTGGTTTTTCTGTTTTTTTCATAATACTCCGCTAATTTAACAATAACTCTGCAAAGAATCATTTCTGTATCTTCGGAGTTTTCTTTATAAAACCGCGAATTCAGAATGTTATAAGACGAAAGCGAGCACAAAGCATCAAAAAGCTCCGATTGCCCGCAGCTTCGGCAATCCATAAAGGCAATCAGCGATTTCTCAAACAAATCATCAGTCAGACTCGAAATTTCCGAAAAATCAAGCCCGTAATAGACGGCAAAATCAACAAGCCAGCGTTTAACATAGTTATCAAGCCTTGCATCAAAGCTGCGGTAAGCCGTCCAAAAATCAAGGAGAGCATCAAAGCCCTCGCGGGGCGAATTAACACCGATGAGATTAATAAGTTCATAAATATAGACAAATGCATATGAAAGAGAAGTGGGCTCAATTTTGCCTTTTCTGACTTTTGTTCGCCACGCAAAATAGCCGCGAAGCTGCAAATCGTTCATTGCATTATAATTCGGATAGTAGCAGAAGAACTCGCCGTGATAATCAAAATCATCTTCAAAATCCTTCATAAATTCCCCTTGACGGCAAAAAATCCACGAGGCGCTTTTGCTGTAAGCTTCGTGAGAACGGGCAATTTTACGCATTTCGCGGTATTGTGGCGGCAGATAATTAGCCATTTGAGCGGCTGTTTTTATGATAGGCTCATCCTTATATACGGAGGATTCAAAATTCTTCCCTGCGTTTTTACGGATTTCCGTCATAATTATGTTTATCAATTCCTTTGAATCTGCCAACCAATCACCGCCTTTGTCTGATTTCCGTAAATATTATATCAGGTTTTCTGAAATTTTCAACAGTTTTCCGAACATTTGTGCTTTTCTTTTTCAAAAAAGTACCCCGCAAATCTGCGGGGCAAAAATTTCAAGGAACTTATTCAGATTATTATATCGTCAAGTGAACGCTTGGGAACATAGTGCACGCCGTTTTCATCTCTATAATAGGCTGTGCTTCCGTTTTCGGGTAAGTCGGTCAGTTTTACCGTTTCTTTCGGCTTTCCGATAGCGAGAACAAGGTCTATTGAATATTTATCAAGGTCAATACTAAAATCGGATGCAAGCTGTTCCTTGCGTATGCTTCCGAGTATGCAGCCTCCAAGACCCTTTTCAACAGCGCCGAGCATTATCGTCTGAGCCGCTATTCCCTCATCATAGTATTTGCCGCTGCCTATCGAAAGGTCACACATAACAATAATATAAGCGGCAGGTCTTTCTCCCTCTGCGGGACCGCCCCAATCTTTTAACATTCCTGCCCAAGAAAGTGTTTTAAAAACCTTTTCGTTATTTACGCTGTCGCAGACAAGCTTGAATTTAAGAGCCTGAGAATTGACGGTTGACGGCGTATTTCTGGCAAGGTCAACAAGCTCTCTGAGTGTTTGAACATCAATTTTTTCATCTTCATAAAACCGTCGGTAAGAACGGTTTTTCAAAACCAAATCTTTTAACATTTTCAGCACCTCTGTATTTTATGGTTTAGAGAAAATATGAGATATTATATATCAATTTTTAAATTTTTTCAACCGTGATAATGTTGCTTTTTAAAAAAAGTTATATATTTTAATAAATTTTTAAAAATTTACGATAAATTTATGTGATATTTTCACAATTTTATGACTACCTACTATTGAAATATTTATCTGAATGTTGTATAATATT
>JAEDGK010000091.1 GCA_016297555.1 Clostridiaceae bacterium | reverse complement strand
TCTACGCCGGGCATCGGAAGAAAACGGCTTCTTCATCTTATTGCGACAACCCCTTCTTATCCTTTTATAAAATTAATTAAAATCAAAATGTAATGATAAACCACGGGCAAAAGAATTCCGGGAAGCATATTCAGCGTGTTGAACTTTTTGCCGAAAATGAAGTTGACGCCTATCGCTATGATTATCGCATAGCCTACCATACAGACCTGACTGAGCAGCTCTCCCTGAAGAATTCCGCTCAAGGTGCCCGCAAGCAGAGTTATGCCGCCCTGATAAACCAGCAAAGGAATAAATGTAAATATAACTCCGTATCCGAGCGTTGCGCCGAAAATAATCGCCGATATAAAGTCGAGCGCACTTTTAACAAAAAGCACGGAGCTGTCGCCCGTCAAGCCGTCATTTATAGAGCCGATGATTGCCATTGCGCCTACGCAGAACAGAATTGTTCCGTTTATGAAGCCGGAGGCAAAACCGCCCGCCCTGAATTTTTTTTCAATCTTTTCGCAGAATTTGCCGAATCGGCTTTCAAGCTTCAAAACTTCACCGATAAGCGTTCCCAAAACAAGAAACGCAACAAGCAGCAGCTCTCCGCTGCTTGAAATTTTGCCGTCGGCAACCGAAAACATATTTGAAATAACGCCGTTAAGTCCTATTATTAAAATGGCAATTCCGAGCGACCTGTTAATGCTCTCGGTATAACTGTCTTTTATTCCTTTTTTGAAAATCACGCCTATCGCACCGCCCGCAATAACCGCGGCGCAGTTAACAAGAGTTCCCGTCATTTAAAGCTTTCCTCCGTCCGAACCTCAATCTCCGCATCGGTCAAAGAGGTTTCAATTTTTACCTTTTCTTTCTCTGTTGAAATAAGGACATTTATTCTGCCCGTTGTTTCATCAAGCTGCTAACAGTTTAGCACTTTAACCCGCAAAAGTCAACACAAACCTCAAAAGAAAGCATTATGCAAATCCTGTTACCCGCGCAATTTCCGTCACTGCAATGCAGGCGATTATCCCCATTGCCGTGGGCAAAGCGGCGGCAAGAAAAGCATATTTCAGGCTGCCTGTTTCTTTTTTTATCGTTATCAGCGTTGTGGAGCAGGGCCAATGCATCAGCGAAAACAAAATCACGCACAGCGCAGTTGCGCGCGTCCAGCCGTTTTGAGCAAAAACCGCGCCGATATCCGCCGCACTGCCGAGCTCGGGCAAAGAGCCGAGGGCGGAATAGGCCATAAGTATAATCGGAATAACTATTTCATTGGCAGGAAAACCGAGAATAAACGCCATAAGTATAACGCCGTCCAGCCCCATAAGCCGAGCAAAGGGGTCAAGAAAGCCCGAAATATGCTCAATCAGGGTTGCCCCCGCAACGCTGACATTCGCCGCAAGCCATATAACAAGACCCGCAGGAGCCGCAACAGCCGCCGCTCTGCCGAGCACAAAAAGAGTTCTGTCAAATATCGAGCGGACAAGAGTTTTTGCAAACTGAGGTCTGCGGTAAGACGGCAATTCGAGCGTAAAAGATGACGCAACGCCTTTTAACACCGTTTTTGACAGCAGCTTTGTTGCCGCAAAGGTCATCAGCACTCCGAGCAGGATAACGCCCGTGAGCGCGGCGGCGGCAAGAACGGACGAAAGCGCTCCGCCCGCAGTTCCTATAAAAAATATTGTTATAATCAAAATCATGGTCGGAAATCTGCCGTTGCAGGGCACAAGGCTGTTTGTCAGAACGGCAAGCAGTCTTTCACGCGGAGAATCGATTATTCGGCAGCCGATAATCCCCGCGGCATTGCAGCCGAAGCCCATACACATTGTCAGCGCCTGCTTGCCGCAGGCATCGCACAGCCTGAACGGCTTATCAAGATTATAAGCTATTCTCGGCAGATATCCCGAATCTTCAAGCAGAGTGAACAGCGGGAAAAAGATTGCCATAGGCGGCAGCATAACCGAAACCACCCACGCAAGCACTCGGTAAACGCCCATAATCAGCGACTCGCACAGCCATTGCGGCGCACCCGCCGAAGCAGACAGCCCGTAAAGCTTATCCTGAAGCCCGAAAAGAAAGCCCGACAAAAGCTCCGACGGATAATTTGCTCCCGTTACCGTGAGCCAGAATATAAATATAAGCAAAAGTATCATAACGGGATAGCCCGTCAGGCGGCTTGTGAGCAGCCTGTCAAGCCTGCGGTCGGCGGCGCAGTATTCTCCGCTTCCCTTAACCGCACCTCGGCATATATCCTCCGCCGCACTTACTAGCCCGCTCACCACCTCGTCGCAAATCCCGCTGTCGCTTATACCTGCCTTGTCAAGAATTTCTCTCGCTTTAACCAAAGCAAGCCTTAGTTCGGGCATATCAAAAAAATCAGCGCCGAGATAATCCGATATTTCTTTTTTCAGCGCTTCATCGGCGTCAAGCAGGCGCAGGCTTAGCCAACGACTGTTAATTTTACCCGCCGCCCGCCGTGAAACGGCAGGCTCTACGGCGGCTATTGCTTCCTCAATCGCCGATGAATACTTGATTTTAAATGGTTTGCGGCTTTCGGGCGCACGGTCAAGAGCCTCAACAAGCGGTGCAAGGCTCTTTTTTTTGCGCGCCTGCGTGCCCACAACGGGAACTCCGAGCCTCTCGGAAAGAAGTCCGAGATCAACGGATATCCCCTTCCTTGCCGCCTCATCCATAAGGTTTACGCAAACAATAACATTGTCTGCAACTTCGAGCGTTTGAAGCACAAGATTCATATTTCTTTCAAGGCAGGTTGCGTCGCACACAACAACAACGGCGTCGGGCTCGCCGAAGCAAAGATAATTCCTCGCAACCTCCTCTTCCGCCGAGTGAGCCATAAGAGAATATGTACCGGGAATGTCAACCATAACATATCCCCGCTCCCTGCCACGAAAAAAGCCCGTTGCGCACGAAACCGTTTTGCCCGGCCAATTTCCCGTGTGCTGATTCATCCCCGTCAGAGCATTAAACACCGTGCTTTTGCCCACATTTGGGTTACCCGCAAGAGCAACCGAAAAATCGCCCTCGTTCTTATTTACGCCGATTTCAATTATGCCTGCGGAGCTGTTTGCAATGCCCAAATCAATCACCTCGTGAATACTCAACCATTATGTCCGCGCAGTCCCGCGAACGCAGGGCAATAACCGCCCCTCTGATAAGATAGGCGGCGGGATCTCCCATCGGGCTTGTGCCCACGCACTCAACGCCCGTGTTTGCGGTAAGACCTATATCCATCAGCCTGCGGCGCATACCGCCCTCGGCTTTAAGCTCTCTGACTACCGCCCGCTCGCCGGGCTTTATTCTGTCCAACCTGAAATAATCGCTCATAAATTCCTCTCCCATGAAAAGCAGTTTTTTTGCACTTTTCTATTCCTATGATATTCCGCCGCTTGGGAGATGTTAAAAAAAGAAAAAACAGCTTGCGCGATACAAGCCGTTTTTTCTTGTTAATTTTCTTTTGGAGTGACAGCAAATAAGTTGTATTTTACCAATTTTTAATCTGCTCGGGATTATCAAAAATATCATCGAGCCTTTCAAGGAACGGAACAATTTCTCCGAAATCAAGCGCTCTGTGGTCAAAGGCTATGCACATGGGCAAAACCTGCCTGATATCAATTCTGTCAATGCCGTTATCATCCTGAACCACAACGGGCTTTTTCTGCGTTGCTCCTATGCCGATTGCAAAAATCTGAGGCGGAATTATTTCAAGCAAAGCTATTGCGCCGCGCTGATTTCTGTAAGTTGAGCCGATATTGGAAACGGTAATGGTTCCCTGCTCGATATCCTCCTTGGTTAAGCGCTCATCCTCGGAAAGAGAATAATATTTCTTTCTCTCAGAGCCCGACAGACCCTTGACCTTTGATTTGCCGAAGGAAGCGCCCGTCAGTCTGCCGAGAACCTTGATTACTTTGCCCTTTTTAAGAGCCTTCATCGTGTTGTCAATCGAAACGGAATACATTGCCTCGTCAAGATTGGTTTTTTCCATCTTCTTTGCGGTCTGAGCCATCAGCTCGGTTATATCGTCAAGCGAGCGGTTGCCCATATCACGCAGATTTATCGTCATCATCTCTCCGCTCGGTAGAATCCACGGCACGGAAATGTTGATATCCTTCATTTCCTTGATTGTGCCGCTGACAAATCTTTTGTTGAATTCGATGTGAGCGTTAACCTGAGGAGCCGCCTTAACGCCCTCGGTTATTACTTTGAGCAAAACGGTGTTAATCGGTATTTTTGCTCTGCCGGGCTCCGAATTCATTTCCTTGAGGATTTCAAGGAAACGGGTAACATCGGGCTCATAAATGTATGTTACATGGGGCACATCGTGCCAGCTCTCGGTTGTCATATTTGCGACAATCTTTCTCTGAATTCCGAAATGCGTTGTTTTTGAAACCTTTGACATAGAGCAATTCATCACCTTTCATTTTTCAAGCTTTTACAAGCCTAATTATATGGGGTGAAAATAAATTGCCCGATGGAGAAAAATAAACGCAAGCTAAACAAACCGTGAATGTTTTCTCATTTTCACGGCTCTATTTTCCAAAATGCAACATTGGTGCGCTCATAGGTATAGGTAATGTAAAGAGAGCCGTTAAAATATTCAATGGCGGGGTAAGAAAACTCGCTGTCGATTTTTTCTTCTTCAAGCGTCAGCACCGTTTCCCACGATTTTCCGTTATCCTCCGATTTGCTCAGCGTGAGCGGAGAACGCTCGCCCCAATTTTCTTCCACGGGGTTTGACACAAGGAAAAGAGTGCCGTCGGGAACGGCGACAAGGTCAATTCCGCTGTTATTATTGGGCAGGCAGGTGGGATAAGCCTCGCACCAGCTCTCGCCGTAATCCTCCGAATCGCTCCTGTAAATTCTGCCGACCGAGGTTCTTGTGAGCATATGAACCTTGCCCGGAGCGGACTCCCAGAGAGTGGGCTGAATCATGGGAATTTTATTTGCGGTGTAGCCGTTTTCTCTGTTTAATATCGGAGCTGTTCTTTCGGTTTTGACCGCGGCGGATTTTTTCCAGGTTTCTCCCTCGTCAGCCGAAGCGTCAACGAAGCAATGCCAGCCCTTGCTTTCGCTTGAAGCAGGCGCAAGCACACGCCCGTCGGAAAGGCGTATACATTTATTTTTAACGGGTCCTCTTCCTCCGCTTCTGTCGCCCGCCACAAGCTCCCTTGCCTCGCCGAAGCTTCTGCCGCCGTCCTTTGAAGTGCTGACAAAGGTTCTCCATGACGGAATTTTTTTGCCGACTTTAAAGAACAGAAGTATTTCGCCGTTTTTTCTCAAAAATAAAACGGGATTCCAATGCGGCAGGGTGCGGGCGCGGCTGAGCTTTTTAGGCTCGCTCCAGCCCGAGTCATCTCTGCGGGCATACCAGATATCCACATCGTCCTTGCCCTCTTTTGTTCCGCCGAACCACGCGGAAACAACGCTTCCGTCAGGCAAAGGCAAAACGGTCGATGCGTGGCAGTTGGCGGTAGGCAACGGATTGCATATAAATTCCTTAACAGCTTTCATATCTTTATTCCTCTTTATTTCATTATTAAAGCTCAAACTCCGAGGGGTCTGCCTTTTCTACAAGCAACGGCTTTTTGGGTCTGCGCTTCAAAGGGTCATATGAATATTTTCTGCACCTGCCGTCAGGCTCAACAATGCCTTTTTTAATGCAAAGCACGGATTTTTCGTCAGGCGAAAGTCTGCCGTTTTTGCAGTATTCACAGGCGGCGGGATATTTCTTTTTTTCAAGAAGCTTTCTCTTCATCTTTCAACACCCTTTCTACGGCAATATTAACATATTTTTTTGCCGTTATCAAGGTCTAATATCAGCAGAGCGGAAAGAAGCAGAAGAGAAACCGAAGCGGGCGCGGAAAATGACCAGAGCGCGGCGTTTTTTGAAATCGGAAGAAAAACCGACTCACTAATCGGGAAAAGCTTAATGATAAAAGCGCATATGGCAAATGAAAGCAGGGCGTGTAAAATTCTGCATATATAAAACGGCAATATTTTTATTCCGACTTTTTCCGCAACAGCAAAAATCTGAAGATGAACGCACACGCCGCCGAAGGCGCACGCCGCGCAAATCAGCGGCAAAGAAGCTCTGCCCGCCACAGACACACAGCCGCCCGTTATTTCAACCAGGCAGGATATCAGCGCTCCCGCGCTTTCCGAAGAAACCCGTTTATCAATGACAGCCGTGATTCCCGAAAAGAACGCTATAAAGGCGCAGGCGGTCAGCATTGCCGACGCACTTGATGAAACGCCTGCCACAACAGCCCGGGAAAACACAGTTTTTTCTCTCAAAATCGGGGCTGATTTCTCGGAATTATCGGGGAACAATCCGCAGACTGCTCCGAGAATAACCGCCGCAAGCGAAACGGAAATCAAAACAATTTTGCCCGCCTCTCTCGAGCCGAGCATAACTCCGCCGACCGCCGTTACAGAAAAGCCTATTCCCGGGCTTATGCAGAACATTGCCGCTCTCTGCGCCTGACCCTGCGTTATTCTGCCCGAGGAATAAAGAGCCTGCGCCGCCTTTGCTCCCGAAAGATAGCCGCCGAACAAGCCTATAACAACCGCTGTCAGCCCCTCGGCGGGCAGCTTAAACAGCCGCCTTGCCGCAGGCTCTGCAATTCTTTTTATTCTCGGCGGCAGCTCGCCCGCCCCCGCCAGCGAAGCCGCCGTCAAAAAAGGAAACATAGACGGTATAACGGTTTCGGCGCAGCAGACAAGCCCCCGTGAAAATCCGCCGCTGAAATCCTCCGCAAAAACAAACAGCAGAACAAACATTACAAGCCCCACAGCCGTCAATGCATAATCTTTTCTTTTCAAATTTATCGCCCTCTCGGTTATTTGCCGCCCGTTGCCCGATGCGGTTTCCGTAACATTCTATGAGCGCGGCGTTCTTTTTAATGCGCGGTTATCATACTTTTATAACAGAAAAAATAAGCGCTCGTTAGCTTTTACGCTATAAATTTGGGAGGAATGGGTTTGAAAAAGAAAGACTGCCGCACGGAGAAGCGGAGCGAAAAAATACTTGACGCACTCAGCCGAAATCTTGACCTGCCGCAGGACGCCGTTTCGGGCTATGCTCACATTGAGCTTTCGGGCAACCGAGAGGCAATAATTGAGGGCTGCCGCGGCGTGCTCGAATACAGCGACTGCGCCATTGCGCTGAACACGGGCAGGCAGACCGTCAGAATTTGCGGGTGCGAACTGACCGTTGTTTCAATGCAGAACGGGCAAGCGGTAATCAAAGGCGTCATTACAAGTATTCTTTTATAATCATTGGAGGGGCAAAATGCTCATTTTAAAGCTTTTCAGATTTCTTTTCGGATATGTCAGCTTCACGGCAAGCGGCGGCTTCCCCGAGCGGTTTATAAATCTCTGCAAGCTTAACAGAATAACGCTTTGGGAGCTTAAATGCGAAAATTCGGTTATATCTGCCTGCACGGACTGCCCAAGCTACAAGCGGATACGCTCCGCCGCAAAAAAATCGGGTATGAGGGTCAGGCTCAGCCGAAAACACGGTCTGCCGTTTTTTATTGAGCGCCACAGCCGCCGTATCGGAGTGCTTATAGGCGCCTGCCTTTGCGTTTGCATAATCACCGTTTTGTCAACAAGGATTTGGAGCATAGATGTGACGGGCAATTCCGCGGTTCCTTCCGAAAAAATAACCGAGGTATTTGAGCAGCTCGGAGTAAAGGTGGGAGTTGCAGGCTCGAGAATTGACATAAGGTCAACGGAAATCGCCGCCCTGCAAAGGCTTCCGGAGCTGTCTTGGCTCAACATTAACATTGCAGGAAGCGCGGCAAGAATAGAAGTGCGCGAGAGAAAGCCCGAAACAAAAATTGACGCCGACAGCAAGCCGACGGATATCGTTGCCGCACGCGACGGTCAGATTGTAATACTGCGCTCATTCAGCGGAACTCCGGCTCAAAAAATCGGCTCTGCCGTTCTGAAAGGAAATCTGCTGATAAGCGGAGCGAAAGAAAACAAGGATTTGACCGTGCGTTTCTGCCACGCAAGCGGCTATGTTGTTGCCAGAACGGCGAGAAGCACGGCAGTATCTCAAAGCAGCACACTTTCCGTTAAAAAAATCGCCGATGAAAAAAAGAGCTTCATTTTGGATTTTCTGATTTTTTCGGTTCCGATAGGCAAAACAGGCGAGAGTGCCTACCGCAACAAAAGTATGCTTTATATTAACGGCGTTACCCTGCCCGTAGGAATAACCGAATGTTCCGAAACCGTTTATGAGGACTCCGAGGCACAGCTCAGCGAAGAAAGAACAAAAGCCCTTGCGCTGCTGAGATTTTTCGACAAATGCGCGGCAGACTTCCGCTATCTGAAATTGGAAAAAACCGATATTTCCTGCAATTCGTCGGATAAAGGCTGCATTGTCAGCGGAGAATTCACCTGCCTTGAAAATATCGGCGAGGAGCGCGCAATGCAGATTGAGCAGGAATAAAATAACGGATACGGCGTTTGACCGTATCCGTTATTGCCTTTTACTGGTTACCGATTTTTCCGTGCTTAGCCTCATATTCCTCAATCGAGTTTCTGATAAGAATAA
>JAEDGK010000090.1 GCA_016297555.1 Clostridiaceae bacterium | reverse complement strand
TCCCCTACGAATTGCACACCGTGAAATTTTGTGTTTTCACGGACAGCCGCAAGGGCTGTCCCTACGATTTACCGCCGCGAAAACAAATGTATTCGGGTACGGGTGAAACCCGTCATTAATTCCGCATTACGAATTCCAAATTTTTGGGGAACGCTGTCCTCAGCGTTCCGCCTTTTCCGTATTTCACCGAGAAAAACACAGCGTTATATCAAAAAACGCCCGCCGAAAATCATTCGGCGGGCATTAAATATTTATGTCTTATTTCTCGGCGAGAGTTGTCAGCTCGTCGGGGTTGGTTCTGTCGATTGAATACTTAACGGTGTGGCGGTAACGGAAGGTTACGGGAACTGTTCCGACTTCTTCGAGAGTGCCCTGACCTGTTACCTCGGTTTTAACATCGATATTCTTAACATATTCAATTTCAAAAACCTCGTCGGTTTCAACATTTGAAGTTATGATTATCTGGCAGTCCTTATATTCGAGTGTGGGCTCGCCGACCGTCATATAAGCGTTGGCCTTTTCAAATTCTTTCATAACCTCGTCAACATTGCCCATATCATAAGCCTTCTCTATCGTCTTGGGCAGAGCGGGGCTCTTGAGAGTGAGGGTAATTCTTCTCTGAAGACCGTCGTCAACGCAGGTTGCGCTCTCGATATCGTCAAGAGTGAGCGCGCTGACATAGCTTTCACCCTTAACGGGCATAAATGCCGTCAGGTCATCGCCGTATTCGGCATTTGCGTCCTCGGTGTGGAGCATATATTTGTTGAGAGAGCTGATGGCGGCGTTTATGTATTCATTGTCGCTCATAGGAACGCTGTCGCCGTTTTCGTCGTGAGCCTTTTCAATCTTTTTGCTCTCGCTCATCTTAACAGCGGCTTTTTCGCCCTTAATCTCGTTTATGTGGAGATTAAAATATTCAAAAATCGTTTTGGTGTTTGCCGCAAGAGCCTCGGGAGAATAGGTTGTGTCGGTAACAACCTGACTTTCCTCATCAATGGAGGTTGTGATATCCGTCGGGAGCGGGGTGCGGACATTTACCGTGGTTGTAGTGGTTTCCTCCTCCTCGGATGAGGAGCAGCCTGCAAAGGCAAAGAGGAAAGCGAACACAAGAAGAACGCTGACAGCGGAAAGAATTTTTTTATTCATTAATTAAATCTCCTTTCGCAGAGCGGCGAATAACGCCGTGGCGGTTTTTCAGATTATAATGAAAGTATTATATCACATCGGCGAACAAAATACAGCCAATTTTTATGAAATAAAAAATTTTGTTAATATTGGAAAAATTTTAACCGTCCGCTTTGTGAAAATTGCCTAAGAAGTTGAGGCTGATTAAACATTAAGACCCTTTTCATCATAGAGGAAAAGCGTTTCAAGGCAGATATCAACGCTCGCTTCAATGGTTTTGAGGTCAAGATTTTCGTGAGTGTCAAGCCTTGTGTGATAATAGCGCGCGGGAGCGGGGTCCATGGCGGCAAACGAAGCGGCTTTTATTCCGCTCTTGCTCTTTGTAACCGCGGCGGCGTCCGACGCGCCGAGGGAAACGGTCTTATATGGCAGGTCATAACCTGCGATTTTTCCGCCCTCTTTAACGAGCTTGCAGGCTTCGGGGTTGTTTTTAACGGTGGAGGTCATATCCTTATTATATATAGCCATATAGTCGAAATCGCGCAGGGTGTCAAGCCCGACGAAAACCGTTTCAACATCAGAAAGCTCCTCGCCGTGCTTTTTGCAGAAATCCTTTGCGCCTCTCAGACCGATTTCCTCCGAGCCTGTGCAGAGCGCCATAACTTCGGTGTTTTCAAAGCGGATATCATTATCCTGAAGGAATTTCATAATTGCTATCGAGGTAAAGCAGCCTGTGAGATTGTCGTTTGCGCCCTCAACTATGCGGTTTTTATCATAGAAGAAAGATGCGCCGAGGAAAATAACGATAAATCCGAGCAAAATATAGCTGATAACATCAACGGCGGTTGACGAAACAAACGCGGGGTCGATGCTGCACTTGATGATGATAACAATGTCGCACACTGCCGTGAAGATAACGCCCACAAAGCTGCCGCCAATCATCGGAATAACGAGCTTGGGTCCGCCGTAATAGGTGAAGCGCCATTCCATTGAGGAATCCGCATGACCCGAGAAAATTATGCGGCGTTTGGTTTCGCCTGCCGCTTTTCGCACGCCGTAGGTGTTATGAGAAGTCTTTTTCGGCATAAAAACATCAAGAGTTTCACGGTAAAAAAGGAACTCGGTGATGATGAAGAAAAGGCAGATTGCCGCAAGCGCGGCGGAAACATAGAAAAGAGGAACGATTGTAAAATACTGAGCGATGAAGAAAATGATTGACGAAACCGTCATAAGGGCTACAGAAAGAGGAATCCAGCCCAAAAATGCTTTCGGATGAACGGCATAGGAATCGATTTTTACATCATCACAGCAGGTTTTAAGCTCCTCCGCCATAAATTCAATGCCCTTTTTTTCCTGCTCGGTGCCGGAAAATCTCGGCCCTATCTCCTTGCACACCTTTTTAATGCTTCGTGCGGCGTAATTCGCATACATCCGGCGTGTTGAAGGATAATTTTTTACGCTTTCGTTTGCTTTCAAAAACAAACACTCCTTTCGGTTTTTATTAATGTTTTTTGTAATTTTTTTATTAACAAAGCGGTTTTTGTTTGACAACCGCCAATATTGGGATTATTATAGAAACGGATAAAACACGGAAAAGTTCAAACCAAAATAAAAATTAAAAGGCAAAATTAATTCTGTATTTTTACCTTTTGAGAAAGGAAAATATATTAAAATGAAAAAAATTCTAACATTGACGCTGTTCGGAATACTTGCCGTTGTGCTTATCGGCTACGGCATAGCTTCGGCAGTTAAAAAGGATAAGCCCACGGTTGCAGACGGCAGCGTTGCCGATTATTCAAACTCCGCTTCCGATTATCTGTCGCAGAGCTTTTCCGAATCGCTTTCAGCAACGGCGGCTCAGGTAATAGCCGACATTACGGGTCAGAGCAGAGATGAAACAGCCAAAGGCTCCGCAGGGCGCATTGACGATTATGAATACGCCTATGCAGGCTTTACTCCCGCTTATGCGAATGTCAGCATTTCCGATTGGAAAATGCTGCTTGTCAACAGGGATTATATTCTCCCCGAGGATTATGAGGTAAAGCTTGCTCCGTCAATAACCTCCGACCCTGACAGTATGCAGCTCGATTACAGGGTTGCGCCGCATTATAACGAAATGTATCTTGCCGCGTTGGAGGACGGCATAGAGCTGACCCCCGTTTCGGGCTACCGCTCGCTGACAAGGCAGAGAAACAATTTTGAAAGAAAAATCGAAAAATATATTGATGAGGGTTACAGCCGCGCCGAGGCAACCCGACTGGCAGCAAAAATCATTCTGCCGCCCGGCACAAGCGAGCATAACGCGGGGCTGGCAATGGATATATGCAGCCTTTATGAAAGCTTTGAAAATTCCGCCGAATTTAAATGGCTGAGCGAAAACGCCGCCGATTACGGCTTCATCCTGCGCTATCCCAAGGATAAGCAGGATATCACGAAGATAATATATGAGCCGTGGCATTGGCGTTATGTCGGCGTTGAAGCGGCAAAAGCCATGAAAGCAAGCGGCGAATGTTTTGAAGAATATCTCGGCGTGGCGTAAGAATAATTCGGAATTCGTAATGCGTAATGCGGAATTGCGGACGGGTTTCACCCGTACCCGAATATATTTGTTTTCACGGCGGTGCAAATCGTAGGGACAGCCCTTGCGGCTGTCCGTAAAAACACAAAATTTCACGGTGCAATTTGTAGGGGACGATGCCCACATCGTCCCAAAATAACCGCAAACATATAACAAATTTCCACGGAACGGTATTTTTATTGTGTAATTCGTAGGGGTCGGCGTCCCCGACGACCCGCAAAAAATTCCGAATTACGCATTCCTCATTCCGCATTGAATTAAGGTCTGCGTTTGTTATCCGCTTCGCCGCCCTCTGAAATATTTTCTCTTTTTAGAACTACCGAAACGGTTTTGAGCAAAATTTTAAAATCAAGCCATAAGCTCTGTTTGTCAATGTATTCCTTGTCAAACAGGGCTTTTTCTTCTATCGAGAGCTTGTCCCTGCCGTTGACCTGCGCGAGCCCCGTTATGCCCGGGCGCACGGAATAGACATTATATTCCTTACGCAGGGCGCGGATTTCTTTTTCTTCGGGGATAAGCGGGCGCGGACCGACAAAGCTCATATCGCCTCTCAACACATTGAAAAGCTGAGGCATTTCGTCAAGGCTCGTTTTTCTGAGCAGCCTGCCGCTTGCGGTTATGCAGCTTTCGGATTCTTCAAGCTCGCATTTCGCCGCATTTCGCGTATTATTCTTCATTGTTCTGAATTTATAGATGTAGAAAAGCTTGTTGTCTTTTCCGACTCGGTACTGCCGAAAGATAACGGGGCAGCCTGCGTCGATAAGAATTATCAGGCTTATCAGAAGAAACAGCGGGGAAAGAATTATGATGAGCAGCAGGCTCACCGTGAAATCAAAAACCCTTTTCATTTCACACCTCTAATGATGTTATGAGCGCTTTGACCAGAAAATATAGTCCTCAACCAGAACGGCTCTTACGGGAGCGGCTTCAAGCCCGTCATAAAGCACGGGCGGGGCAAAAAGGAAATAATCGCCGGGCTTTACTTTTGAGAGGTCAAGCCCCTCAAGAACGGCAACCGAGCCGAGCAGAAACGCTTTGTGCGGCGCGGTCTGATTGCCCTTGCAGCCGACCGAGAGGGAATCCGTGCCGATAAGGCGCAGACCTCTGTCCGCCAGCTCCTGAGCGGAGGAATCCATAAAAAACGCTCTGCCGCCGCCCTTTATGAGCAGCCGCTCGCAGTTTTTCGGAAAAAATCTGTCAACATATTCTCCCGTTATAACTCCCGGAGGAACCTGCAAAACCGTGCACGGGCCGATAAAAGAGTCAAGCGGCATTTCATCGACAGTCGCCCCGTCCGAAACGAAGTGGAGAGGAGCGTCCGCGTGGGTTGCCGTGTGAGCGCCCGCATAAACGGCGGAGAGGTTGCAGTCCGACCCGCTGCCGATTTCTTCAAGCAGCTCCGAGCGCGGAGCGGGGTCGCCGGGATAGATTTCGGAAGAAAAGAATTTTTTTGAAATATCAATGAGTTTCATTTTCTTATTTAGCGTTCTCTTTCAGCGATTCCATTTTGAGATAGGCGTTGATAAAGCCGTCAATGTCGCCGTCCATAACGGCGTTGATGTTGCCCGATTCAAAGCCCGTGCGGTGATCCTTTGCGAGCGTGTAGGGCATAAATACATATGAGCGTATCTGGCTGCCCCAAGCAATTTCTCTCTGCTCGCCCTTGATATCGTCAATCTTATCAAGATGCTCTCTTTCTTTGATTTCGATGAGCTTTGATTTGAGCATTTTCATTGCAACCTCGCGGTTCTGATGCTGGCTGCGCTCAACCTGACAGGCGCAGACAATGCCCGTGGGAATGTGAGTAATGCGGACTGCGGACGAGGTTTTGTTAACCTTCTGACCGCCTGCGCCGCTGGAGCGGTAATAGTCTATCTTCAAATCGTCGGGGTTGATTTCAACCTCAACCGTGTCGTCAATTTCGGGCATAACCTCGAGCGAAGCAAACGAGGTGTGGCGTCTGCCCGAGGAATCAAACGGTGAAATTCTGACAAGGCGGTGAACGCCCATTTCGCCTTTAAGATAGCCGTAAGCATTTTCGCCCTCAACGAGCAGAACGGCGGATTTCAGACCCGCTTCATCGCCGTCAAGAAAGTCAATCATACTGACCTTGAAGCCGTGCTTTTCGCCCCAATGCTGATACATTCTGACGAGCATCTGGTTCCAATCCTGCGCCTCGGTTCCGCCTGCGCCTGCGTGGAAGGTAAGAATGGCGTTTTTGGAATCGTATTCGCCCGAAAGCAGGGTGCTCAGAGTCATTGCCTCAAGCTTTGCGGTAAAGCCGTCAACCGCCGCCTTACATTCATCAAGCATATCAAGATCCTCTTCTTCATCGGAAAGCTCGATGAGCACAAGGGCGTCGTTATATTCGTTTTCAAGCGAGGAATAAGCCGCAACCTTGTTTTTGAGCTGGCTTATTCTCTGCTGAACCTTTTGTGAATTTGCAAGGTCATTCCAAAAGCCGTCCGTTGCGGTTTCGGCTTCAAGAGCCTCGATTTCTTTCGTCATATCGTCAAGACCGAGAGCCTCGCGGAGCTGATGAAGCTTTTCTTCATATTCGAGCAGGGAAAGTCTTAATTCTTCAAATTGAATCATATAAAATCTCCTATTTCATTGGTTCGGATTATTACCGTTACCCTATATTTATGTTTTCCCGTATTAACAGTTCATAGCCTGAAAATCTCCTGTTTAACAGTAATGCACGCTTATTATAGCGAAAAACACCGTAAATGTAAAGAAGTTGCAATTATTTTTTAATTAATAATTGAAATTTCGCTAACAATTAGGTAAAATAGTAGGGATACAATGCATAAAGTGAAGGAGATGACGGCCCGTGAATTATGAAAATCAAACCTGCCCAATCTGCGGCAAGCCCCTTTTGAGCAGCGACGATGTTGTTGTCTGCCCCGAGTGTGCAACGCCGCAGCACAGAGAATGTTGGATGCAGCACGGCCGCTGTGCCAACGATGAGAAGCACGGCTCGGGCTTTGTTTGGAAAGGCAGCGAAAGAGAAACGGCAAACGAGGCGCAGGAGCAGTCAAGAATATGCCCCGCGTGCGGAAGCGAAAATCCGCCCGACAGCCTGCATTGCGGCAACTGCGGCGCCCTTCTCGGAGAAGAAGAAAGCAACGACGGCTCGCCGAAACGATGCCGTTTCTGCGGAAAAGATAACGATTCGGACGCGCTTCACTGCAAATACTGCGGAGCACCGCTTGGCGAACAGGCGGGATTTTTCGGCGGCAACCCCTATATTGCGGGCACGGGGATTGACGAAAAGGAGCAGATAGGAGAAAACACCGCGGGCGACCTTGCAATTTATGTGCAGGCAAGCTCGGGCAGATATCTTAAAAAATTCAGAAAATTTGAAAAGGGCAAAAAGCTCTCGTTTAATTTTGCGGCGTTCTTTTTTGCTCCCTACTGGTTCTTTTACAGAAAGCTCTATAAAGCAGGCATTTTCTTTATGGTTTTGTTTGCCACGGCTTCAATGATGCTTTCGGGCGTTGCGACCGACGCTATGGAAATAGCCAATTTCTATATAAACGAGGTTTATTCCGCCGATACGGAAAACGCAACGGAGCAGGAGCTTGCCGAGCTTCAAAAGGAATTTGAGAAAAAAGGCGAGGAAATGAGGCAGAAGCTCAAAAAGCCGATGCTTATTCTGGTTTCGGTCAACGCCGTTATCCGCCTTATCTGCGCGCTTTCAGCCGACAGGCTATACTATAAAAAGATACTTGCCGATATGAAGCTGATAAGCGACAGCGTTAAAGAAGAAAATCTCAGAAAGGTTATGATTGCAAGGCGCGGCGGGCTTTCCGCTTTGTCATTTGCCGCGAGCCTTTTGGGATATAATATGCTCGTGAGCGTTCTTGTGTTTGCGGCGGACGCTCTGATGAACAGCTTTTAACAGGAGGAAACACAATGAAAGTCAGAAAAGCGATAATCCCCGCGGCGGGGCTGGGCACAAGAGTTTTGCCCGCTTCAAAGGCAGTTCCCAAGGAGATGCTCAATATTGTTGACAAGCCCGCAATTCAGTATATCGTTGAAGAAGCGGTTGCGGCGGGTATTGAAGATATCCTCATAATCACCAACAGAGGCAAGGGCGTTATTGAAGACCATTTTGACCACTCCTTTGAGCTTGAAGCAAATCTTGCAGGCAATCCGTCAAAGGCAAAGCTTTATGAGGATGTTAAATCGGTTGCCAACCTTGCGAACATATATTTTATCCGTCAAAAAGAAACAAAAGGGCTTGCCCACGCCATTCTCTGCGGCAAATCCTTTGTGGGCGACGAGCCTTTTGCCGTGCTTTACGGCGACGATGTTATCATTTCCGATGACCCCGTAACGGCTCAGCTTGTCCGCTGCTATGAAAAATACGGCAAGGGCGTTGTGGGCGTAAACGAGGTTTCCGAGGAGCTTATCAGGCTTTACTGCACGCTCGGCGTTTCACCCATTGAGGGTGAGGACAGAGCGATGAATTGCAGCAAAATCATCGAAAAGCCGACGCCCGAGCAGATTCTTTCGCTCTATGCCATTCTCGGCAGAGTTGTTTTGCCCCCCGAGGTTTTCGAAATGATTGAAAAAGGCATTGCCGAAACTCCCGCAGGCGGAGAATTCCTGCTGACCGATGTTTTCACGGAGCTTGGCATGAACGGTAAATTGCTTGCCTATGACTTTGACGGCAGACGCTACGATATGGGCAACAAGCTCGGCATTATGAAAGCCAACTGCGAGGTTGCGCTCAGCCACCCCGAAATCGGCGACGGCTTCAAGGAATATCTTAAAGAGCTTGTCAAAACTTTCTGATTATTTAAGTAAAACAAAAAATCAAAAATTAACATAACTGATAACACGGCAACCCGCACCCTCTTGAGGGAGGCAAATCGCTGTCCGTAGGACTGAGGATTGATTTTGCCGTATAATCGAGATGCTTTAACGGC
>JAEDGK010000089.1 GCA_016297555.1 Clostridiaceae bacterium | reverse complement strand
GTTCTTCATACTCACTATGTAAAGAGAGGCAAATACAGCAAATAAGATGTAAAAAGGCGCGCATCGGCTAAAACCAATGCGCGCTTTGCTTTTTATAGCGGTTTTTTGTAGGGAACGCCGTCCTCGGCGCTCCGCGGAAAATTCTGAATTCGTAATGCGGAGTTAATGACAGGCTTTGCCTATGACCGATTATATCCGTAGGGGCGACCCTGTGTGGTCGCCCGAAAAATGATAATCAATCACACGCGCGCAGAGTAGGGCGGGGGCTTGCTCCCGCCGAAAAACCGCCCGCGAAATACATAAAATTTCACGGCGGCTTGTGGTCAAGCCGCCCTACATTCGTTTCCCCGCGAAACAATTCGTAATGCGGAGTTAATGGTTATTTTTTATTTCCAATCCTCCGTCACGGCTTTGATTTCAAACATAAAAAAGAGCAGCCCGAGGGCTGCTCTAATAATTTCAGATTACATTGATTTAACTGCGCCTACAATAGCTTTAACAGCCTTTTCAATGATGGGGAGAATCTTTGCGATGATTGCGGGGAAATCAATCTTCTGAACAACACCGATAACCTTTGTTACGATAGCCTTATAATCGATGCCCTTAATCTTCTCGATGAACTTATCTTTGTCGCTCTTCTTGGGGCACTTAGCAACATGAATTTCATACTGCTCTTCGTCCTGGAACTTTGCGCCGCAGCCTTCATAGGGGCAGGTCTTTACGGGATGAAGCACGGGGCAGGTCTTGTCAAGATGCTCGTTAAAAGCTTTTTCGGTCTCAATATACTGACCGCAATGGGGGCAGGTGTTAGCAACTGCAAAAGCTGTTGTTGCAGCCGAAAGAGCAAAAATAAGAGCAAAAACAACTGCTAAAAACTTTTTCATTTCTGTTTATTCCTTTCAAAATTAAATTGGCTTTGCAATAATGCATAAGCTTAGTTGCGTTTATCATAGCATTATTTGAACAAATTGTCAACAGCTTATTAATATTTTTATATAAATGAAGAATTTATTCAATGTAGCTTTTGATAACCTTGAGGCGTGAAAATTCTTCGCGCTCTTTTTCATCGAGGGCGGAGGTAATCGTTTTCACCTGCTCCTCAAAGCGCGGAATAACAATATTTTTCAGCGCATTTGCCCGCTTCTGGGCTTTTTTTATGCCCGTTGCAAGGCGGTAAACGCTGTTTTCGGTTTCGGCAAGCTCGGCGGTCAACACCTTAGCTTCGTTAAAAAGCTTATAAGCCTCGTCAAGCTTTGCGGTGGTTCTTCTGAATCCGTAATAGTTATCCGCCTTTTCCGCTTCAAGCCTGACCTTCGGTATTTCAACGCCCATAACGCTGCGTGATGAAAGTGAAAGCCCGTTTTCAACAGGCACGCAGGCGGCAAAATCGTCCACAACGCCCAGACCCATATTCGCCTTTGCAAGAGCCTCATAAGCAAGGCGATAGCTTTCATTTATACGCTTGCGGATATCCGCCGCGCTGTCGATAAGCCCCATGGTTTCGCGGATAAGAATATTGCGCTTGCGGTCAAGCAGCTCATAGCCGACCTTGGCAAGCTCGAGCGATTTCTTAATTTTCATAAGATTTCCCTTTGTGGGCGAAACCTTAGCCGACATTTATTTCACTCCCTTATTGCAAAAAGCGGATTTCATTTTTGCCTGCTCAAAGCGGGCTTATAATATTTTTCAATGAGTTCTGCGCTTACTCTGTCAAGCTCGCTTTCGGGCAGCAGAGTCAGGATTTCCCAGCCGAGGTCAAGAGTTTCTTCAATCGAGCGGTTTTCGGCGGCTCCCTGCTTTATAAATCGGTTTTCAAACGCCTTTCCGAATTCAAGATATTTTTTATCGATATCCGAAAGCTCGTCCTCGCCTATTACCGAAGCGAGTGAAACGGCGTCCTGAACCTTTGCATATGCCGAAAAAAGCTGATTGGCAAGCGCGGCGTGATCCTCTCTTGTGAATCCCTCGCCGATGCCGTCCTTCATAAGCCTTGAAAGGCTCGGAAGAATGCTCACGGGCGGATAAATTCCCACACTGTCAAGCGAGCGGTCAAGAACTATCTGCCCCTCGGTAATGTAGCCCGTAAGGTCGGGCACGGGGTGGGTTATATCGTCATTGGGCATTGTCAGAATGGGAATTTGAGTAACCGAGCCTTCCTTGCCCTTTATCATACCCGCTCTTTCATAGAGCGAGGCAAGGTCTGAATAAAGATAGCCGGGATAGCCCTTTCTGCCGGGAATTTCACCCTTTGACGAGCTGAATTCACGCAGAGCCTCGCAGTAAGCGGACATATCCGTCATAACGACGAGTATGTGCATACCCTTGTCAAACGCAAGATATTCCGCCGCCGTCAGAGCACAGCGGGGGGTTATCGTTCTCTCGATAATCGGGTCATCGGAAAGATTGAGAAACATAACAACTCTTGAAAGGACGCCTGATTCCTCAAAGGAACGCCTGAAATAATCGGCAACATCGTTTTTAACTCCCATTGCGGCAAAAACAACGGCAAAATTATCGCTTGAAGCTCCCGTTATTTTTGCCTGGCGGACTATCTGAACGGCAAGCTCGTTATGCTTCATTCCGTAGCCCGAGAAAATCGGGAGCTTCTGCCCTCTGATGAGGGTGGAAAGTGCGTCGATTGATGAAATTCCCGTTGAAATATAGTTTCTCGGATAAATTCTTGAAACGGGATTTATCGCCGAGCCGTTGATATCCCTCGAAAACTCGGGATAGATTTCACCTAAACCGTCAATCGGTCTGCCCGCGCCGTCAAAAACTCTGCCGAGAATTTCCTCGGAGAGCTTGAGCTCCATAGGTCTGCCCGTCGGAATAACCGAGGTGTTTTTAAGCGAAAGTCCCTTTGTGCCCTCAAAAACCTGAACAACAACTCTTTCGCCGTCGATTTGGATTATTCTTCCCTTGCGCTTTTCTCCGCCCGCAACGGAAAACTCAACAACTTCCTCATAACCGGGATTTTTTACGCCGTCAAGCACCGCAAGCGAGCCTGAAATTTCGTTTAATCCAATATATTCTTTAATCATGCGAGCCAACTCCTTTACTTTAAGTTCAGAGAATTGATAACGGAGTCTATCTCGGAAATGTATTCGTCAAACATTTCGGGCTTATCGTTGGGAATATCGTATTTCATCTTGATAAGCTTCTCAAGAATGCCCGATTTTGAAATGCCCGAAACGGGCTTGCCCGCCGCAATCAGCGTTTTGCCTTTTTCGTAAAGATGAAGAATGGTTTTCATCATCAAAAACTGCTTTTCAAGCGGCACATAGGTATCGTCCTTGTGGTAGGCGTTCTGCTGGAGGAAGCCGACCCTGATAACTCTTGCAACATCGATAACAAGCCTTTGGTCATCGGGCAAAACATCCGCGCCGATAAGCTTGACTATCTCCATCAGCTTGCTCTCCTCGTGAAGCAGGGAAAGCATACTGCGGCGGTATTCCATAAATGACGGATTTATGTTTTCATTATAATAAGCGGCAAGGTCGCCGTCATATTCGCTGTAGCTGTCCGTCCAATTTATTGCGGGGTAATGCCTTGCATAAGCAAGCGATTTATCGAGCGCCCAGAAAACTCTTGTGAAACGCTTGGTGTTCTGCGTAACGGGCTCCGAGAAATCCGAGCCTTGGGGAGAAACCGCGCCTATAACCGTAACCGAGCCTTCATTGCCGCTCAAGGTTTTAACTCTGCCCGCTCTTTCATAGAACGCGGCAAGCCTTGACGGAAGATAAGCGGGGAAGCCCTCCTCGGCGGGCATTTCTTCAAGTCTGCCCGAAATTTCGCGCAAAGCCTCTGCCCAGCGGGAGGTGGAGTCTGCCATCATTGCAACGGCGTAGCCCATATCGCGGTAATACTCGGCAAGAGTAATGCCCGTGTAAATTGAAGCCTCTCTTGCGGCAACGGGCATATTTGAGGTGTTGGCGATGAGCACGGTTCTGTCGGTAAGCTTTCTGCCCGTTCTCGGGTCAATAAGCTCGCCGAATTCATCGAGCACCTGCGTCATCTCGTTGCCTCTTTCGCCGCAGCCGACATAAACGATAATATCCGCGTCGCACCACTTGGCAAGCTGATGCTGAGTCATTGTTTTGCCCGTGCCGAAGCCGCCGGGTATTGCCGCCGTGCCGCCCTTTGCAATGGGCATAAGCGTGTCAATAACTCTCTGACCCGTTATGAGCGGAACGGTGCAGGGAAGCCTTGATGAAATCGGGCGCGGAGTTCTTATCGGCCATTTCTGGCAAAGCGTAAGCTCGTGAACTCTGCCGGATTCATCGGTTATTTCAAGTATTTTTGAGTTAACGGTATATTGCCCGTCGGAAGCGGCAAAGGTAACCGTGCCGCTGATATTCGGCGGAACCATTACTTTATGAATTATCGACTCCGTTTCGGGGCAGGTGGCGTAAATATCGCCGCCTCCGAGTTTATCACCGGGCTTTACCGTGACGGTAACATCCCAGAGCGTATGCTCGTCAATGCCCGGAGCGGAGCTGCCTCTCTCAATGAAAGAGCCGCTTTTATCGGCAAGCACCCTTAACGGTCTTTGAATTCCGTCATATATATTTTTAATGATTCCGGGGCCGAGCGTAACGGACATTGCACTGCCCGTGCCCTCAACAGGCTCGCCGGGAGTCAGCCCCGTTGTAACCTCATAGACCTGAATGGTCGTCAGGCTGTCGTCAATGGAAATAACCTCGCCGACAAGCCTTTCATTGCCCACATAAACCATTTCCTGCATGGAAAAATCCTTTGTGTCGGCAACCGTAACAACAGGTCCGTTTATTCCGAAAATCGTATTTTTCGACATAATATGTTCCTTTCGCGGATTATCTCATGCTGATGTAAAGACCCGAATTTTCTTCAAACCATTTCTTCTGGCTTTCAAGGCGGCTGTCAAGCGTGTCGTCAATCAAAAGGGTGGCAAGCGAATTAATGCCCTTTAAGCCGCCGATTTTTATTGTTGAATCCTTGGAAAACGAAGCGTCGGGATAATCGGCACAAAGCTTTTCTCCGAAAGCCATATCCTCGGGTCTGAGCAGCAGCGTAACTCTGCCGCCGCCGAAGGCTTCAATAACTCTTGCGGCGCTCTCCGAAAGAAACTTTTCGTATTCTGCGCCTGCAGTAAAAGCTTGCAATTTTTCCGCCGCCTTTGAAAATGTGGCTTTTGCTATTTCATTTCTGCGGGCAAAAACCTCTTTTCTGCACTCGGCGGCACTCTCCGAAATTTTGCGCCCCGCTTCAAGCCTTATGGAAGCGGACTTTGTTCTGACATAGCTGTCTGCGGATTTTTCGGCGCTCTGCTCCATCGCGGCGCGCTCCGCCTTTAAAATCTGCTCAGTTTCCTCTCCAACCGCCGCTCTTTTCTCGGCGGCAGAGTCTGTTATGGATTTTATGAAGCTGTTAATCTTGCTTTGCTGAATCATGGTTTCACCGCCTCAGATTTTTATTCCGATTGCCTCGCGCACACAGCGCATAATATTGTCCTCGCTCTTTTCGTCCGCAGAGCCGGGAACGGTTACGATAAGCGGTCTGCTGCTGCCGAGCCTTATCGCGTCAACCGTTTCGGCGCAAAGCTTTGCGGCGCCCTCGGTGAGAAGAACAACGCCGATGCTATCATCATCGGAGCATTTTTTAATTTCAGCCTCAGCCTCCTGCGCCGAGTGAACTAGAACGCCCTCTATGCCTGCAAGGCGCATACCCGTGAGCGCATCCCGGCTGTCTGTAATAAGCATAAATTTCATATTTTTTATTGAAGCGTCGGAAGAATCATAAGGAAAGCGATAATGAAGCCGTAAATGGCAACCGCCTCGCCCAGAGCAACGAAAATCATTGCCTTGCCGAAGGATTTGGGGTCCTCTGCAACCGCGCCGATAGCGGCGGGAGCGCCGGAAGCCAGCGCAATGCCCGCGCCGATAGCCGCAAGACCGATTGCAAGAGCCGCGCCGATAAAGCTCAGACCCTGAGCAATGCCGCCGTCGCTTTCGGTTTCCTGAGCCGTAACTGCCGCTTCTTCGGCGGGGGCCGCGTCATCTGCCGCAAAGGCAACGCCCATGCAGGAGAAGCAAACGGTCAGAGCAACCGCAAGCACAAGAAGCTGTCTGAAAAACGCTTTTTTGCCGCTGCGGGTTTTATCCATACATCTGATGGAAGCCCAAACGGAAACAACAAGAGCAAGAATAGGAAGAATAACGCAAAGAGCAATTGTGAATGATGACATAATGAATTCTCCTTTTTATAAATCGTATGTGTTATCAGCCTTCGATTTTAACGGGATTAAACGGAATACCGTCGCCGTCATAAAATCTGCTGAATATTTCATAGAAGTTCAGACGAAGCACCTGAATACCGACGAGCAAGCCCTCAAGCGCAATGACGAACACATTGCCGAAAGCCATTATGATAATCGCCGCAACGCCGCCCGTGATGCCCGCAAGCGCGGAAAAGGTTGACATCATACAGGCGTGTATCAGAACGAAAGCGCCCACACGCAGGAAGCTGAGCGTGTTTGACATATAGCTGAGAATAACTTCAAAAAGCTCAAAGAAATTCTCAATAACAAAGTCCGATATGCTTTCAATTTTCGGCTTTCTGCCGCATACAAGCTCTCCGAGAGGCGTTTTGAGGAAAATCAGAATAATCGGAACAAGAATTCCGCCTGTCGCAAGCGCCTTTGTGTTAATTCCGAGCTTCATAAACATATTGATGAGCAGCAAAATCAGCGAGGAATAAAGAACTATGCCGCAAATTCCGTTATGGCCGAATATTGCGGAGCCGAAATCCCGCTTTTTGATGCTTGAAAATACATTGAACAGCATTGATATTATGATTATCGCAACGCCGAGCACTATCGATACCACAATAAACATCAGCGCGGAGGACATTATTTCAATCGGCTTTTCTTCAAAGCCGAGAGCACGGAACATCGGGTCAAGCAGATTTTCATAGCCGAAAACGCTGCCGAATGCCGTGCCGAATATCATTCCGCTTATGCCGCAGGGAATAAGAATTTTTCCGAGCCTCATTCCTTTAAGCTTATACATCAGAAAACCGACTATCGCAAGCACAAAGCCCTGACCGAGATCGGCAAACATTATGCCGTAAAGCAGGGTGTAAACAACGGCGATAAGCCCCGTAGGGTCAACCTCGTTATATGACGGAACGCCGTAAATTTCCGTAAAGAAAGTATAGGCGCGCGACAAAATCGAATTTTTGAGCTTTGTAGGCGGCGTAAGCCTTTTAACATCTTTCGGCTCTGCCGATTCAACCTCAACGCCGTCGATTTTATGCAAACCTTTTTCAAGAGCCTTTTCCGCACTCTTGGGCACCCAGCCTGCAAGGAAGAAGCTGCCGTGATATTTTGCGGCGTATTTGCGAACCTCGAATGAATCGTGCAAAACTTTTATCTTTGAATAGTAAAGCCCGAAAAGCTCGGTATGCTCATCAAAATATATATCGTCGCTTTCGTCGATTTCTTTTTTGCTTTCTTCAAGGTCTTTAAGCTCCTCCCTGAGATGAGCAAGTGTTGCCTGCGGAGTGCCGCCATAGCTCGGCAATCTCATCCTTTCAAAGAAAAGGGAGGCATAAACTCTGTCTGCCTCGTCCGCCTTGTCAATGGGCGTTACATACATTCCCCAATAGCCCACATCATCGCTCGAATCGGGGTAGAAAATGGAGCTGATATCCTTATTGTATTTTTTCAGCTTTTCAAAGCCGTCAAACGGCAGTCTGCCGAAACGCACGCGGATATAATCGCAGTTGAAAACATCATCGAGATTTATATCCATATGCTCAAAGTGAGAAAGCTGCTCTATCGCCCGTTTAAGGTCGCCTATCTTTGTTGAAACAAGCGAATCGTGATCCTTAATGGTTTTGATGGTTTCATAAAGCGCGTCAATGCGGCGGTTTGCTTCATCAAGGTCAACGCCTGAGCAATCCGCCGTAAAACCGGGCGTTTTGCCGAAGTGGGAGTAAATCTCTTTTATCTTCATCAGCCTGAACGAATAGGGGTTTTCCTCATTTATGTAAGAAAAGCCTTCCGAGTCGCCCATAAAGCCCGAAGCGTTTTCGGGTTGAAAGCTCCCGCTGTCAATGCACACGCCTATAACGCGGTCAAGATCGTCATAAGGTCCGAGTATGCTCAGCAGCTTCATTTTTTCAACAGCCATTTATTCACGCTCCTCTCTCAATGATAATCAGATTTTTCATAATTTCATCCTTAGGCACTCCATAGGAAATGCCCTCAATTATTTTGGTTATGTTTTCGCGCTCCGTCTGCAAATACCGCAGATATGAAGCGAGCACAACGGCGGGATCCGCCGAAAAGTGAATATATCTGATTTCGGTGTCAAGTACCGCCTTTTTGCAGAAAAGCTCCGGGTCGTCAATTCCGAATTTCTTTATCTTCGGAGCATATCTCGTCTGCTTGAAAATTTCAAGGACTTCCTGCGCGGTTTTGGCGGCAATCATATCCTCGGTATTTTTCTGTGAAAGCAGGCTGCGATAGCCTATAAGATTTGTTCTTATATAGTTTTCGGACAAGCCGTAATATTTTTTGGCTCTGTATATAATGGAAAAATCCGACAGCTCAATTCTTGAGCGGATTGAATTTGAAAGCACCTTAGCGGTTTCTGCAGGCAGAGCCTTGCCTATCTGCTCAAACACAAGCTTGTTTTTTATCCGCCCGAGGGTTGCTTCAATCAGCGAAATGTCAAATTCTCCGTCATCCGTTTTAGGCAAAACGGCAACAAGCTTT
>JAEDGK010000088.1 GCA_016297555.1 Clostridiaceae bacterium | reverse complement strand
GTTACCTTGCACCAGTTTGCAACAACGGGCACGGTTCCGAGAGCGGGGTCTTCAAAATCGCCCATTATGCACAGATAAACGGTTTCGGGCTTATCAAACGAAAGAGTAATGCTTCCGTTTTCATCAAGTGTTCCGAGAGCGCTGTAAAGCTTGAAATCCTTTGTTGCATAGACGGAAAGTCCCGCCATGGGATTTGTCATAGCCTCGCGGTTTTCGTCCTTTGAGCAGCCGTAATACATAACGCTGTATCCTTTTACCGAAAGGGTGAATTCCTCGTTTGTCTGAACGCTGATTTCGGATTTATCGGGAGTTATGTAATAATCCGCATAGTAGCTGTCTTTATATGTGTAAAGTGAAACATAATCGTTTGATTTTATCAAAGCCGTGTCGCTTGAATATCCCGTGTAGCCGCCGTAAGCGTCAATGTAAATATCATCGTGAGGAACGGCGTCGTTAACGCAGAAGCCCAGCGCGCTTGTTGCTTTTCCGAAGGCTTTGGTTATGAAGCCGCCCGACATTGAAAGATAATCGCCGCTTGTTTCGGCGGTGAAGCTGCTGCCGTAATAGCTTTCGTGAGCGGCAACGATGGCGTCAAAAACGGTTATGCCGTTAATTTCATTTCCGTTATGGTCTTTTTCAGAGAGCTGATAGCCGTATTTTTCGGCAATGCCGTCGGTTACTTTAAGCTCGCCTTTGGGGATTACAACAGCTCCGTCAAAGAAGCTGAAGCTGATTGTGATTTCGTCCTCCGCAGCAAATGCCGCAGGCAGGCAGCAAAGCGCCATCGCCAGCGCAAGCATAAGAGAACAGATTTTCACGGTGATTTTTCTGCTTTTCATATTTTGCTTTCCTTTCTGAAATGAAAATCGCCCCTCCGAACCGACGGAGAGGCGCAAAACGCTCAAAGACCCTGCTGCATCAGGGCTGAAAATCCGTTATGTCGCCCTCCTCTGCCCGAAGGCGCCTAACAATATTAAGGCATTACAGGCGTTCCGACTGTTACGGCAATGGCTGTTGCGACGGATTTGCACCGTGCTTTCCCTGTTTTATGCCATAATATTCAATTAGCAGTTAAATATTAGCACTTGACGCTCCGTTTGTCAACCGAGTTCAGCGAATATCGGTTACTTTATATCAGCGAATATCGGTTACTTTATAGTCCTGAGCCTCAACAGCATTTTTCAGAGTTTCGTTTTCAACTGCCGAGCTAAGGGTTACAACCGCCGTTCCGCTTTCATGGCTGACAAGGGCGCTTTCAACTCCGCTGACTGCTTCAAGAGCTTTTTTTACTCTCGCTTCACAGTGAGCGCACATCATTCCTTCAATTTTCATTGTTTTTTCCATTGCTTTTTTCTCCTTTGCATTTGTTTTTTTATCTGATTTATGCTTTGAGCCGTGCGGCTTAAAGAAATTCAACCTCAGAGCGTTTGCAACAACGCAGAAGCTTGAAAGGCTCATTGCGGCGGCTCCGAACATCGGATTAAGCTTCCAGCCGAGCAGGGGGATAAACAAGCCTGCGGCAAGGGGAATTCCGATGATATTGTAAATAAACGCCCAAAACAGATTTTCGCGGATATTTCTCAGAGCCGCTCGGCTCAGGCGGATTGCCGCGGGAACATCAAGCAGGCTGCTTTTCATCAGCACTATGTCTGCGGCGTCGATTGCAATGTCGGTTCCCGCGCCCACGGCAATGCCGATATCCGCTCGGGTCAGCGCGGGCGCATCGTTTATTCCGTCGCCGACCATGGCAACCTTACCCTGCTTTTGGAGTGATCGAATAACGCTTTCCTTTTCGTCGGGCAAAACTCCCGCAATAACCTCGTCAACACCTGCGGCGTTTCCGACTGCCGCAGCAGTTTTTTCGTTGTCGCCCGTGAGCATAATAACTTTTATGCCCATTTTGTGAAGCTCATTGACTGCGGCGGGGCTGTCCTCCTTAACGGTATCGGCAACTGCGATTATGCCTGCCGCTACGCCGTCCTTTGCAAAAAGCATAGGAGTTTTTCCGCTGTCAGCAAGAGAAAAAGCGGTGTTTCTGATGCTTTCGTTTATATCTGCATATTCGGCAACAAAATCAAGGCTTCCGCCGATAAGCTGTGACGAACCGAGGCGGGCTTTAAGTCCTCTGCCGGGGATAACCTCAAAACCGTCAACCCTGCCGGATTCCGTATTCTTTTCACGGGCTTTTGCTACTATCGCCCCCGCCAGAGGATGCTCGCTTTTTTCTTCAAGAGAGCAGGCGAGGGAGAGCAGTTCGCTGTCGTCCGTGCCGTTAAAAGCGATAATGTCCGTAACGCTCGGCTTTCCTTCGGTTATTGTGCCCGTTTTGTCAAGCACGGCAATTTTAACCTTTCCCGCTGCTTCAAGAGCCGAGGCGGTTTTAAATAAAATTCCGTTTTTTGCTCCCACTCCGCTGCCGACCATTATGGCAACGGGTGTTGCAAGCCCGAGAGCACAGGGGCAGCTTATCACAAGCACGGAGATGCCGCGCGCGAGCGCAAAGCCGAAGCTTTCACCCGCTATAAGCCACGCAATAACCGTTACCGCCGCTATGGCAATAACAATCGGCACGAAAACGCCCGAAACCTTATCGGCAATCTTGGCTATCGGAGCTTTTGTTGCGGCGGCGTCGCTGACGGTTTTAATTATCTGCGAAAGAGCCGTGTCTTCTCCGACTCTGACCGCCTCGCATCTCATATAGCCCGATTTGTTGATTGTTGCGGCTGAAACGCTGCTGCCCACCGATTTTTCAACGGGGATACTTTCACCCGTCAGAGCGGATTCGTCAACAGCCGCGCCGCCCTCAATAACCGTTCCGTCGGCGGGTATGCTTTCGCCCGGTCTGACAGCGAAAATGCTGCCCTTTTTGATTTCGGAAACGGGAACTGTTATTTCCTTTCCGTCGATAACGGCGGTCGCGGTTTTCGGCGCAAGCTTCATCAAGCCTTTCAAAGCGTCGGTTGTTTTTCCTTTTGAACGCGCTTCAAGCATTTTGCCGACGGTTATCAGCGTTAAAATCATTGCCGCCGATTCAAAATAAAATTCATTCATATATTCTGCGGCTGCCGCGTGCTCGCCCGCTCCGTGGGCGGCAATCATCGCAAAAAGCGCATAAACGCTGTAAATAAACGAAGCACCCGAGCCGAGGGCAACAAGCGTGTCCATATTCGGCGCACCGTGTATTACGCTTTTTATACCGCTAATAAAGAACTTTTGATTTATAACCATTATAATGATTGTCAGCAAGAGCTGTAAAACGCCCATTGCAATGTGATTTTCGGCAAAAAGCGCGGGCACACGCCAGCCCCACATCATATGTCCCATTGAAAAATACATCAGCACGGCGAGAAAAATCACCGATGCCGCCAAGCGCATTTTGAGAACGGGAGTTTCTTTATCCTTTAATATATCGTCGCTTTTTTCGGGCTTTGCGCTGTCATTTCCGCTCAAAGACGCGCCGTAGCCCGCTTTTTCAACAGCCGCGATTATTTCAGCCGTGCTTGCCGTTCCGTCAACGGACATTGAGTTTGTCAGCAGATTAACGGAGCATTCGGTAACTCCGTCAAGCTTTGACACTTCCTTTTCAATCCTTGAGCTGCAAGCGGCGCAGCTCATTCCCGTAATATCGTATTTTTTCATTTTCACACCTATTTCATAAGCTTTTGCAGCGTTGCAACAAGCTCGTCAACAGTTTCGTCCTTTCCGTCACGGATATCCCGCGCAACGCAGGTTTTGATATGATTTGCAAGCAGCTCACGGTTAAAGGCGTTGATTGCCGCCGACGCCGCGCTTGACTGAATTAATATGTCCGTGCAGTATGCGCTTTTTTCAACCATACCTTTTATCCCGCGGATTTGCCCTTCAATTCTGTTTAGCCTGTTGATAAGGCTTTTGTATTCTTCGTCGCTTCTCTCTTTTGTTTTGCGGCACATACATTCATGCTCCATAATTATTACCGCCCCTTTCTTAAGCTTGACATTATTATATACCCTATGGGGGTATGCGTCAAGAGCTTTTTTGATGAACCTTTAAATATTATGAGCGTCCTGTTCGGATTTTTGGCTGTCGGCGCGAATAAAAAAATTGAAAACGAGAAAAATTTTTACGGCGTAATTATCCGCGTTTTTTTGCGGCGTCGGCGAGCCAAATTATTAATGCTTCGCAAAAAGCGAAGCGAAAAATCAAACACGGAGGTGAAAGATGAAGCGTTTTTTTAAAGCTCTGAGCATAGCTTTTCTTGTGCTTAGCATCGGAGCTTATTCCGCCGTTATCTACGGAGCGACGGCCATTCCCGATGAATTTAATATTGCCGCAGACGAAAGCATTGAGCTCAGCGGCATTTTTTCGGCTCAGGAGAGCGAGCGGATAAGCCCCGCAGATTCAAGCGGCGCAGGCGGAGAATATAAAACCCGCGTAACGGCGCTGGGCGTTATTCCCGTTAAGGAAGTAACGGTCAACGCAACAAAGCGCAGATATGTCGGCATCGGCGGCAATGTTTTCGGTATAAAGCTTTATACCAAAGGTGTTATAGTAGTCGGCATGGACAGCGTAACAACCTCGTCAGGCTCGGCAGACCCGGCGAGCGCGGCGGGGATAAAAAGCGGAGATATAATAACGCATATTAATGATAAGCCCGTTTTGAATTCTCAGCAGCTCACCGATGCGGTTGAGCAATCGCAGGGGAAGGAGCTTCGGCTGACAGTTGACCGAAACGGAGAAACGGCAAACCTTAAACTGAAACCCGCAATGTCGGTTAACGGAAAATATAAGGCGGGCATATGGGTCAGGGACAGCTCCGCAGGCATAGGAACCGTAACCTTTTATGATGATTCCTCAAGAATGTTTGCAGGTCTCGGCCACGGCGTATGCGATGTTGACACGGGCAAAATAATGCCGCTCAATAACGGAGAAGCGGTCAGAGCGAGAGTTAACGGCTTCTATAAGAGCAGCGCAGGCAACCCGGGCGAGCTTTGCGGAGTGTTTTCGGATGTTGCTTTAGGCAGCCTTCGTGTTAATCACGAAACAGGTGTTTTCGGAGAGCTTATCCGTCCCTCGGGAGCGAAAACGCTGCCCGTTGCCCTTGAGAGCGAAATAAAGCCGGGCAAGGCGCAGATGGTAACAACCATTGATGAAAACGAGCCGCAGTATTATGATATTGAAATAATCAAAATTTATCCCTCATCCGATCTTTCTTCCAGAAATATGATAATCAAGGTAACCGATGCGCGGCTCATTGAAAAAACGGGGGGAATTCTTCGCGGAATGAGCGGTTCACCGATAGTCCAGAACTCAATGCTTGTGGGTGCAGTAACCCATGTTTTCGTTAACGACCCTCAACAGGGCTATGCGATATTTGCCGGGAGGATGCTGGATACGCTGGATACGCTGAAAAACGGAGAAAGACCTGCCGCATAAGTGATTTTTGGCTTTACGGGTCGAAAAATGCGAAAAACTTTTTACAGTTTTTGACAATAAATCATTGACAATTTTGACAAAATATGGTAATATCTCCGTGTACTAAATCAAACGGAGGTTAAACTATGAGAAAAATGTTGAAAGCCATTATCACCGAGGACGGAAGCGAAACTTCACACGAGCTTGCAGGAATTTTGCGCTCAAACGGATTTGAAGTGTCAACCGTAGTCAAGGACGGCACGAAGCTGGTTGAGAAGCTCAATGCGGGCGAAAGACCCGATGTGCTGCTTATGGACGGTTTCATGCCGCGCCTTGACGCTCTCGGAGTTCTGAGAGCCATTGATTCCATGCATCTTGAGAAAAGGCCGATTGTAATGGTGCTTTCAAGCACGGATAACCAGATGTTTGAAAGCGAGATTTTGAACAGCGGCGCAGACTATTACTTTTTAAAGCCTTATGACCCCAAGATGCTTGCCGAGCGAATCGTTCAGTTTTCCGACATTCACAGTTCGGATTTAAACCGCAGAGGAGTTAAAGATTTAGAGGTGGTTGTTTCTCAGATAATGCACCAGATAGGAGTTCCCGCGCATATCCGCGGCTATCAATATCTGCGTGAAGCAATCATACTGTCGGTCAAAAACAATGAAATGATAAGCTCGGTAACAAAAATTCTCTATCCTACGGTTGCAAAAACCTTTAAAACAACTCCGTCCCGCGTTGAGCGGGCAATCAGGCACGCAATCGAGGTTGCGTGGGATCGCGGAGATGTTGATGTTCTCAGCTCGTATTTCGGCTACACCATTCAGAATGAGAGAGGCAAGCCGACCAACAGCGAATTTATAGCAATGATAAGCGATAACCTCAAGCTGAGAATGAAAGCCGTTTGAGCGCGCCGAAAGGCAAAAAGAGCCCCCGATTTTTCATCGGGGGTTCTTGACTTTGTTATATCTTTTCAACTTCAATAACAGTCAGTTTTTCACTGTTTACCGTAAATCTGATATCGAAGCCCGCGAAATCAATTCCGTAAACTCTTTCGGGCATATTTATATATGCGGGGCGCGGGTCCTGGGCAAGCACGGCGAGCAGAGCGGTATGCTTTTCGGCGGGAATTAAAGAAAGCAAATAATCGGGGAAATCAACGCTCAGCTTTCCCTCTTTTTCCTGCAAAGCGAAGCCGCCGCTTGCTTCGGGATGAGAGTCAACATACGGCAGATAGGGCTTTATGTCAAAAATCGGCGTGCCGTCCATTAAATCTGCTCCGCCGACGCGGAGAATACAGCCGTATTTTTCGGTTTTCTCAACTCCGATAAGCTTTACGCATGAAAGCCCGATTGAATTCGGTCTGAACGGGGAGCGGGTTGCAAAAACGCCCATTCGCGTGTTGCCGCCAAGCTTCGGCGGGCGCACCGTCGGCGACCAGCCTTTTTCCGCACATTCCGAAAACTGCCAGAGCAGCCACAGGTGCGAAAAGCCTTCGATTCCTCGGAGAGCTTCGGGGCTTCTGTATTCAGGCTCAAAAATTATTTCGGCTTCAAGCTCGTCAACAAGTCCGCTCTGGCGAGGAATTCCGAATTTTGATTTAAAATCGCTGTGAATATGCGCGATTATATTTATTTCGGTTTTCATGCTTTCACTTCCCATCGCTTTTTTGAAAGTCGGGTAATTCATAATCGACATCATATTTACCGTCAATCAAAATATAGTTCAAACCGTATTTTTTACACATTTCAAGCGCTTGTGCGTTGTCAGTCAGGAGCGTTTCCTCCGACAAATCGTCGCTTATTCTGTCCTCAATTTCGTTAGCGTGGCTTTTGATATCGTCAAAATGCGTGCGGATATAGTTTTCGCTCATAATCAGGCAAACATATTCAATCTGTTTTAAATATATGCCGGAAAAATCCTTTTGCCAGTCAAACGGAATGTAACAGCCCTCGATTATAAGATTTTGCTTGTTTTCAACGGCGGTTTTGATTATTTCCTTTAAAATGCTCCAAAGGTAGGGCACAAGCTCGCGGTCATCATCGGGTGTCAGAGAGGTCTGACCGCTTCGGATAAGCCCCATTTTGAGATGGTCGATTGAAAGATAGGGATTTTGTATTTTTCAAGCAGGCGCTGAGCAAGCAGAGTTTTGCCCGCGTGCGTGCTGCCGCCGATAAGAATTATCATTTCCGCGCCTCCTCGTAAAACCATCACCTTAAGCTAAAAAAAGCACTTCCGAAAGGAAGTGCTTTTTTGGAGCTGCTAGGCAGACTTGAACTGCCGACCTCATCCTTACCAAGGATGCGCTCTACCACCTGAGCCATAGCAGCATTCAGAGTTCCGACCGAGTAAAACAGTGTACACACGGAACGCTGATTATCTTACCATAATGTTTTGATTTTTTCAAGCCTTTTTTTAAAAATAATGAAATTTTTTTATTTTTTCTCAGATTATTTTCATGTCCACCGCTTTTTCGACAAACTCAGCAAAGAGCGCGCATGACCAGCTGAACCAGCTTCTGGTGAATTTTGTCGGTTTATCGGGGTCGAAGCCTTCGTGCATAAAGCCCGTGTCGCCGTCGGTTGCTTCAAGCATATGCAGCAGCTCCTTTATTTCCTCGGGGCTGTTGCTTGTCAAGCCCTGCATTGAGAGTGCAATGTGCCAGATATAGCCCTCGGGCGTGTGCGGGCTGCCGACGCCCTTTGCGTACTTGCCCTCATAATAATACGGATTATCCCTGCTTAAAATGAAGCGGCGGGTGTTCATATAGATTTCATCGTCACATTCGCAGAAGCCGAGATAGGGCGCGGAGAGCAGGCTGGGCACATTTGCGTCGTCAAACAGGAAATAATCGCCCTTGCCGTTGACCTCGCAGGCATAGATTTTGCCGTATTTTTCAGTTTCGACAACGGCATATTCGGCAATTCCGTTTTCAATTTCCGATTTAAGAGCAAGGCAGTCGGCAATGAAATCTCGCTCGTCGGGGTAAGAAGCTTCAAGCATTTCGGCAAGATAGCCGAGCACAACCGCGGCAAACATATTGGAAGCCACAAGATAGCCGTAGCGGCAGGAGTCGTCGCTGGGTCTGAAGCCCGACCATGTCATTCCCGTGAAATCAACGGGAGCGCCGAGCCCGTTATTTGAAAGCGTGTCCTTCTCCGGGGCATTTTTTCTGATAAATAAGTAGTCGGATTTTTCAAAATGCCTTTGTTCCGTTCTCCAAAGGGCAACGGTGGTTTTGGCGGATTTCAGAAAATCCTCGCCGAGCACCGAGCTGTCGCCCGAGGCTTTCCAATATAAATAGGTCAGGCGCAGCGGATAGCAGAGAGAGTCAATTTCATATTTTCTCTCCCAAACGATTGGATTGTTTTTTGGGTAATCGTTAAATTCTTCGTGGCTGTCAGCCTCTTTTTTGAAAGCGTTTGCATAGGGGTCGATATCTATGTAAATTCTCTGCCTTTTGATAACGCCTTTTATCAGGCGGCGCATATCCTCGCTTTCGGCGGTAAGGGGAATATAAAGCGAAAC
>JAEDGK010000087.1 GCA_016297555.1 Clostridiaceae bacterium | reverse complement strand
TCCTCGGCGTTCCGAGAAATTCCGTATAAATTTGCGGTAATTTCGGAGGTTACACTCTGTGAGAAAATTTTTGTTGAAATAATCCGATATTAAAAGCGGCTTGTATCGGTTAACCGATACAAGCCGTATTAGTAATCATTATGGAAGTTAAGCCTTTGCTTCTTCCTTTTCTTTTTCAGCTTTTTCCTTTTCTCTTTCTGCTTCCTGAGCTTCAAGAGCAACAGCCATCTTTTCGTGGATAACTGCAACATCCGTACCGTTCTTAACAAGCTCAAAATATTCCTCGGAGGGCAGACCGCCGACAAAGGTGGGCTTATATTTAACATTAACACCCTTTACGGCAATGATAATGTTGATGCCCAGAAGAAGAACGAGCGTTCCTATGTAAACAAAGATTCCGAATTTAACCGACGCGCTTATAAAATCGGGGAAAACGGCGGTGATTCCGCTTGAAAATCTGCTGAAAAAAACAACCGATGCCGCGGCGAGAATAATTGCAAGGGAATTGAGAGTTATGTTTCTCGGATTACCCTTGGGCGAGCAGGCAAGCATAAGCATAAACAGGCTGACGATAACTATTACCAGCGAGAGCAATATGCAAACCAGCGCTCCGAAATAGCCGACAAAGCTTGAGCCGAGAATACCGGAACCCATCATTGTGAAAAGCGAATCAAAATTGAGAGACGACACCAAGTTATAAATTTCGATTGCATTTATGGACTTTGTGGTCGCTTCGATAAGCGGACCGCTGTAACTGACCGTGCAGAGCGGAAGCATAAGCGCCGCAATGGGCAGAACCGAAAGAATAATTCTGATTATGGTCAGCTTTGAGCCGACGAAAGAGGCTTTGAGCCTGTCAACCCTCTGCTGAAAAACGGCATGCTCCGCCTCGGCGGAATCCGCCTCTGCAAGCAACCTTTCTTCCATGCCGTAATAAACAAGGTTAACGCCGCATCCCGGGCAGTTGGGACGCCAATCGAACAGAGTAAGCTTACGACCGCATTTCGGACATTTAGCCATGTGTTTTCCTCCAACTCAGATAAATGTTTATATTTAATTTTATCATATTACATCACTTAAATCAATAGTGAACTATAACTAAAAAGGAGAGGCTATTTTCGGCAAAATGACCATTGTCTGCCGTTTTTATATCAAGCCGCCGTCGGCAACCATAACTTGCGCGGTAACATAATTTGAGTCTTCTCCCGCAAGGAACGAAACTATCCCCGCTATTTCCGCCGCCGTTCCGAATCTCCCCATGGGTATCTCATCTGCAAAGGCAAGCTTTTCCTCTGCCGTGAGATTATTGTTCATTTTTGTGTCAATCGCGCCGGGAGCAATGCAGTTAACCTGAATATTGCTCGGCGCAAGCTCTCTTGCAAGAGCCTTTGTTAAGCCGATAACCGCCGCCTTGGTTGCAGAATAAATAACCTCGCAGGAAGCTCCGCTGACGCCCCACATTGATGAAATATTGATTATTTTTCCGCTTTTCCGCGCTACCATAAACGGCACGGCACAGCGGCAGTAATTATAAACTCCCTTAAAATTGACGGCTGTCATGCTGTCAAATTCTTCGGGCGTTGTGTCGGTAAAAAGCTTTTGCCCCGCAACTCCCGCATTGTTGACAAGCACAGAAACGCCGCCGAAAAATTCGGTGGCGTCTGCAAAAATCTTTTCCGTTTCGCCGAAGTCGGAAACATCGGCTTTATAAATTTTATATTTTACTCCGGTTTCTGCAAGCTTTTTTTCAAGCTCGCTTATTCCTTTTTCATCGGAGCAATAGCAGGCGGCAATGTTGAAGCCGTCCCGCGCGAGCCGCAGAGCAATTTCGCTGCCTATTCCGCCCGATGCTCCCGTGATAAGCGCACACTTTTTCATAGCGTTATGCAAGGTCGGAAATCTGGAAATTCTCACCCAAAAACTTGGTCATATCAAAATAGTTTGAGGGGATTTTGAATTTTGAACTGTCAGCCTTCGTGCTAAGCTCCTTGATTTCAAGAATGGAAGTGTTGTCGCCTGAAATTGTTTCAATTCTCTTGAGCTCGTTGTCGGCAAAATAATACTTAACCGTATCGTTGCCGCTCTTATAGACATCACAGATATATTTTTTGCCCTCAAAAACAACTTCGCCGCTCTTTACATATTCCATTTCAACATCGTCGGTGACTATCTCGCTGGGAATAATCTCCTGAACATATTCCTTGGGAACTTCGGCATAAGCTCTCATAGCAGGGATAACAATGTAGCACTTGCCGTTTGTGATGATGAAATTGAATTTCATCGATCCTTTTCCCTCAACGGGCATCTGAGTTTCAAAATAGAGGTTTTCTCCGTCTCTTATCGCAACGATGGGCAGCGTCATTTCTTCGCCGTCCATTGTTTCTTTAACAACGAAATCCATTGTAAACTTGTTGCTGTTGACTATGTCGTTATAATTCTTTTCAATATTGGTGTGAATTGGCTTGCCGTCGCTGCCAATCTCAACCTTGATTTCTTTGAAGGTGTTCTCGGGAATAACTTCATCGGAAATCACAAGCTCGGGCTGAGTAACATCGGTATCAAGAAGCTCTTCAAACTTTTCGGGGTCATTGTATGCGTCAAAGAAGGACTGTGCCTCGGGGCTGAGCGTGCCGCTCTCGCCGGAAGAAGCTACGGAAACCTTGTTGGTTTCAACTACAACCTCTTTTTTCTTAACGGGAACCTTGTTTCCGCTCGCGTCATAATAGAAATATTCCGTTTTGCCGTCGTCATTTATAATGCTCTGAACATCGCGGGTAACTCCCTCGCTGTCAACGATATAAGCCTTGCTTTCGATAACAAAGCCTTCGCTGTCCTCAAGCTTGCGGCAAGACGCAAAGCCTGCAAGCAGAGCAAAAACAAGCAAAATCGCGGTTACATTCTTCTTCATATGTTATTCTCCTCCAAAGGGAAATAATAATTAGTTCCGCCGAAGCGGGGCTTTGTATATAGAATATCTCATTTTCGCTTTAAAATCAAGTGCAGTTTTATAATATTTGTTAACTAATTTGTAAAGCTTTTGTTTCCGAACTGTAACCATTACGGCACAAAGAGCAAAAATGAAGATTTTATAAAAAAGTACTTGCAAAATTGCGACTTATCTATTATAATAGGTTGCAGATTGCAAATGCTACTGTGGCTCAGTTGGTAGAGCAGCGCATTCGTAATGCGCAGGCCGTCGGTTCGAGTCCGACCAGTAGCTCCAAAAATCCCGTTCACTTTTTGTGGGCGGGATTTTCAAAAATAACCGTTTATCCCGATAATCCCGACGAAATTAAAAAATGTGCATTCTCATCAGGATTAAAGTTGGCAGAACAATGCGAAACCGAATTTGCACATATTTTTGTTTTTGAAAAAGAATTACGGAGCTTACAAGAGCATAAAAGCCGACAAGTTTTTTGAACCTGTCGGCTTTTAAAATATACTATTCTTTTTTTAGCCTGTCCCGCTCCGCTTTCATAGCTTCAAGCACGGAATAGGGAATTTTCATATTGCCGAGCCCCGTGCCTATGCTGATATGCGGCTTCATTGCGGCGTGAAAATCCGTGCCGCCCGATATGAGCAAGCCCAATTCCTTTGCCATTGCCTGATATTTTTCCTGCATTTCGGGAGTATAATCTGTGTAATACCCCTCTAAGCCGCTCAGTCCGAAGCCTTTAAGCTCCTTGAGAAATTCTTTCAGCTCGTCATCGCCGAGCTTTGTCAGGTGAGGGTGTGCAAGGAATGAAATTCCGCCGCATTTCCCGATAAGCTCCACGGCGTTGCGCGCGGTCAGCCTCTGCTTTTCGCAATAGGCATATTTTCCGCTCGTCATATAAAGGTCAAAGCCCTCTTTGACGCTTTTGGTATAGCCCTTATCCATCAGCACCCGAGCAAAATGCGCCCTGCCCACAAAATTATTCGGCGCAAGCGCACGCACTTCTTCAATCGTTATGTCAAAGCCAAGCTCGTTAAGCCTTTGGCAGGTAACATAATTCCGCTCAATTCTCAAATCAACAACCTCTTTGAGTGTTTTGAGCAAATCGGGGTTTTCAATGTCGATAAAATATCCCAAAATGTGAGTTTCGGTTTTTGACTGCACCGAAAACTCGATTGCAGGGATAACCTCAACTCCGATTTTTTCACCCTCTGCCGCCGCTTCGCGAATACCGTCCACCGTATCGTGGTCGGAAAGCGCAATCGCCGCAAGCCCCGCTCGCTTTGCTTCTCTGACAACCTCGGCAGGAGTCATTGAGCCGTCGGATTTGAGCGAATGTGTGTGCAAATCAATCAGTTTTTCCATATCTGTCACTTCTTCTTTCGATTATCGCTTCTTATATTACCTCAACTCGGCGGATATGTCAAATCCGACGGATATAATACCATTATATATAAATTCTTTTTTATATGTTGTCTGTTGCATTTTTTCGGCGCTTGTGATATAACAAATATAGCTTTACAACGGAGGTTTTTAAAATGAAAATGTCATTCCGCTGGTACGGCGAATCAGACCCGATATCGCTCGAGAAAATTCGCCAGATACCCAATATGCACAGCATTGTAAGCGCTGTTTACGATGTAAAGCCCGGCGAGGTGTGGCCCGAGGAAAGCCTTGCAAAGATGAAAAAGCAATGTGAGGATAACGGGCTTGTTTTTGATGTTGTGGAATCCGTTCCCGTTCACGAAAACATCAAGCTCGGCAGAGATAACGCTGACGCGCTAATCGATGTTTACTGCGAAAACATCCGCCGCTGCGCCAAATACGGCATTAAGTGCATAACCTATAATTTTATGCCTGTTTTTGACTGGACAAGAACTCAGCTTGACAAAAAAGCTCCCGACGGCTCAACGAGCCTTGTTATGTATTGGGATCAGATGAAAGGGCTTGACCCGCTCAAGGACGACATTCATCTGCCCGGCTGGGATTCAAGCTATACTCAGGAAGAGGTCAGAGAGCTTATCACCGCTTACGGCGAAATCGGCGAAGAGGGTCTGTGGGCAAATCTTGAGCGTTTCCTCAAAAAGACCGTTCCCGTTGCCGAGGAATACGGCGTGCGTATGGCTATCCATCCCGATGACCCGCCCTACCCCATTTTCGGTCTGCCGAGAATTATCACCTGCGAAAAGGCGATTGACAGAATGCTCGCAATCGTTGACAGCCCTGCAAACAGTCTTTGCTTATGCACGGGCTCTTTCGGCTGCGCCGCTTCAAACGATGTTACGGCAATGGTTCGCAAATACAGCGCAATGGACAGAATTGCTTTTATGCACATGAGAAATGTTTTGATAATGCCCGACGGCAGCTTTGAGGAAAGCGGTCACCTTTCGGCTTGCGGCAGCCTTGATATGTATGAAATCACAAAGGCTCTCGTTGAAACGGGCTTTGACGGATATGTAAGACCCGACCACGGGCGTATGATTTGGGGCGAAACCGGCAAGCCCGGCTACGGACTTTATGACCGTGCGCTCGGCGCGGCTTATATCAACGGACTTTTTGAGGCTTGCGAAAAGGCCGCAAAAAACTGATTTTCGGAGGTAGTGTTTATGAATTCAATTTCAGAAAAAATAATGTCAATAGGCGTTGTGCCGGTTATCAAGCTCAACCACCCCGAGCGTGACGCCGTTGCTCTTGCAAAGGCTCTTTGTGCAGGCGGAGTTCCCGTTGCAGAGGTTACCTTCCGCGCGGCGGGAGCAGAAAAAGCAATAAAGCTCATAAGCGAAAATGTGCCCGAAATGCTTGTAGGCGCAGGCACGGTTCTCTCCGAGCAGCAGGTTGACGAAGCGCTTGCGGCGGGTGCAAAATTCATTGTTACACCCGGTCTTGACGAGGGCATCGTAAAATACTGCCAACAAAAGGGCGTTCCCATCTATGCGGGCTGCACCACTCCGACCGATTATCACACCGCTTACAGGCTCGGACTTGATGTTTTGAAATTCTTCCCCGCCGAGCAGTCGGGCGGCATTGCCAAAATCAAGGCAATGAGCGCTCCGTTCCCGATGTTCAAGGTAATGCCCACGGGCGGAATTTCTCTCAAAAATCTTAAAGACTACATTTCCTGCCCCGTTATTGCCGCCTGCGGCGGATCATACATGGTAACGGCAGAGCTTATTGATAACCAAAAATGGGACGAAATAACCGAGCTTTGCAAAAAGTCGGTTGAAATCGTTAAGGAGGCGCGTTCAAATGGCTAAGGTTGTAACCTTCGGTGAAATTATGCTTCGCCTTGCTCCCAACGGATATTACCGCTTTTTCCAGAATGACCAGCTTCAGGCAACCTTCGGCGGCGGTGAGGCAAATGTTTCCGTTTCTCTTGCAAATTTCGGACTTGACTCCGTTTATGTAACAAAGCTCCCCTCTCACGCAATCGGTCAGGCGGCGGTTGATTCTCTGCGCTATTTCGGCGTTGACACAAGCAAAATTGTTCGCGGCGGCGACAGAGTGGGAATATATTTCCTTGAAAAAGGCGCGTCACAGCGCGGAAGCGTTTGCATTTATGACCGCGCACATTCCGCCATTCAGGAGGCACAGCCCTCCGATTTTGATTGGGATTCGATTTTTGAGGGTGCGGATTGGTTCCACTTCACGGGCATAACTCCCGCTCTCGGCGCAAACCTTGTTGAAATCTGCAAGCAGGCGTGCATAGCCGCAAAGGCAAAGGGCGTTAAAATCTCCTGCGACCTCAATTACAGAGGAAAGCTCTGGACAAGAGCCGAGGCGCGCGAGGCAATGACGGAGCTTTGCAAATATGTTGATGTGTGCATCTCCAACGAAGAGGACGCAAAGGATGTTTTCGGCATTGAAGCCGAAGGCTCCGATATTTACGGCGGCAAGCTCAACAAAGAGGGCTATAAATCCGTTGCAAAGCAGCTTGCCGATAAATTCGGCTTTGAAAAGGTTGCAATCACTCTGAGAACCTCGGTTTCCGCAAGCGACAACAAGTGGGCGGGTATGCTCTATGACGGCGAAAACTTCTGCTTCTCAAAGGAATACAATCTGCACATCGTTGACCGCGTAGGCGGCGGCGACAGCTTCGGCGGCGGACTGATTTATGCCTTGCTCAGCGGCAAGGACACACAGTCGGCAATCGAATTTGCCGTTGCAGCTTCCGCTCTCAAGCACTCAATCGAGGGCGATTTTAACCGCGTAAGCGTTGCCGAGGTTGAAAAGCTCGCGGGCGGCGACGGCTCGGGCAGAGTTCAGAGATAATGTAAATACAGTTTCATATAAATTGCCCGCCGAGGAACAGCTTCGGCGGGCGGTTTTTTTATCCGATTAAAAAGGCTCCTGCGGTTTTCGCAGGAGCCTTAAAGCTTAACTGATTATTTTGAAAGCTTGCCGATTAAATCGCCAATCTTGCCCCAAATGTCGCTTTTGAGAGCGTCACTGATAAACTTGGGAACGGTGTTGAGCAGGAAGTTAAGAACGGTTTCAAGACCTTCCTTAATCTTTGTCATTGTATTGTTAACGGGGCCGATCTTTACGGTGTATTTTTCGGTAACGGTGCCAACCTGTGCCCAGCCGTCGCCGACATATTTAAGCTTATTATAAGTAACCGTTACAACAACGGTTTTGTCAGCGTTTGCTTCGCCGGGCAGGAAAGTGCCTGTTCCGACCTTTGTTGTTCCGACAAAATCTGCCTTTGTGCCTGCTGCCTCAAAGGAAGCGGGAGCATACATTGTGTCGCCGTACTGAACGGTGTTGAGGTCTGCGGGTGCGTCGCCCGTTACGGTGATTTTAACATTTTCGTTGGCGTATCTCTTGCCGTCCTGCGCCTTAAAGGTGCATCTGGTGAGAGAAGCCTCATAGCTTGCTCTGGAGTTTGTGATAACGGTAAGACCCTCACTCATGGGGTTGGCTTCCTGAACCGAAGCGTCAAATACTTTTCTTGCAACGATTGTGTAAGATGTGCTTGCTTTAAGGTTTTTGAAATCGCCAGATGACTGCCAGGTCTTGCCGCCGTCTATCGAATACTGAACGCCTGCCTCAGCCTTTACGGTGATGGTGGTGTTGGTCTTGTCCACAAGAACGGGCTTTGCAACGGCAACCGCCTCGCCTGCTTTGAGAGTTTTAACCGAAAGGCTTACTGACTCGCTTGCGTAATACTCATCCTTAACCGCAGCTTTTCTTGCATAGATAACATAGAAGGTCTCTGCTGTAAGGTTTTCAAAAAGAACCGTGTCGCCCCAATCGGAACCGTTTACGGGGTTGCCCTCGGCGTCGGTTATCTTATATTCGCAGCCTGCAACCTTGCTGATTTTGAGCGAGGTAGCCGTTCTCTTTTCGCAAACGGGAGCTGAGGGAACCGCCTGAGTTTTAAGAAGCTTAACGGTTGCGGTTGATGTCTTTTCATTAAGCGTTGCCGTAATAACATATTCCGTGCCGTAAACAAGATTAAAGAACAGAATATCTACGCCGTTCTCGGCTAACGCTTTCTGTGCTTTATCAGCAGGCTCAATGGTAATCTCTGCACCGTCTGCGGGATTCTTAACAGTTATTGTTCTGTTTTCCGCATCAAGGGTATAAACAGGCTTTGCCGGTGTGTCTTCATCTGCCGCGCTTGCGCTGAATGCCACTGCCGAGCCGATCATAAGCAAAGCCATAATCAGCGACAGCATTTTTTTGGATACCGTTGTGATTTTTGTCATTTTATTTTCCTCCGTTTTATGTTTTCCCCTGTTTTTTGACGCAAGGATAGCCACAAACTCCTGATTTATCTTCGGTCAATACGGGGATTATAGATGAATTATAACACATTGTATCGTAAAATGGAATAGTTATTTTTTAACAAATTATTAAATTTGTGAAATATTTTTCCTTATTGTCAAAATATTCTGCTCTTTTTCCAAAATTTTTATCTATTGACTTTTTGCGCGCGATTGATTATATTAAAACCGTTGCTGTCAGACTGAAATTGCAGCTGACGGCGGGTTACGAAAAAAAGGAGCGATATTATATGGACAGAGCAAAAAAAGCCGAAGAGCTT
>JAEDGK010000086.1 GCA_016297555.1 Clostridiaceae bacterium | reverse complement strand
GTAATCAGCGGTGAGGGTGAAATGGCGTTTTACTTCATAAATCAAAAAACAGTCGAGCTTTCTTCTCCTCTTGTTCCGCCATGGTATGATATTATTGGAGAAGTTAAAGTAATTACCGTTGAAGAAGGGGTTACGAGCATCGGTCACGATGCATTCCATTGTAATAAAAGGGAATATTACAGAGTTAATCTGCCCAAAAGTCTTGAATATTACTATTCGGGCTCATTCACATCAACTCACGCAGACAAAACGACATTGGCTTGCAGTTACGCCGGCACCCGACTTGATTGGGGAAAGGTGGAAAAAAGAACGGCTAATCATATCCGCATCAGCAGCGATTTTACCGAAATTATCGAGCTCGAATGCAATTACATCAGCCACGGCTCGGGGATAAGCGACATTGCGAGCGATGATATGTATTATAACGGTGAAGAACCTAAGCCATACTGCAAGCTTTTCTTTAAAACTTCATCGGAATATAAAAACAGAATCGAAAACGGCGGAACAGCAGGAGTTTATGTCAGATATTATTCGGGCGAATACACGGATGCAAAGCTTGTATGGCGCACGCAGGGAGATGCTTGCAAAACGGAATATGTTAAATATTCTGCGTCCGGTATTCCCATAGAAGCCAATATCACATCGGTTACTCACGGTGAATATTCCGTAATTATTGAGCTTGTAAATCCGGACGGAACGGTAATTTGCTCAGACAGAATGGATTTCTTTTCTTATGTTCCAGAAGATATGACTTTCAGTGAAAAAGCAGAAGAGTTTTTTGCTAAAATTATCGGAATGGGAGCATGGTATATTTATATGCTAAACCTTCTTGCCATACTTTTAGGTATGTCATTTTTTGGATAAGTTTTAAACGGGTTGTTTGAAAGCAAACAAAATCAGAATTTATAAAAGCACTATGCTTTTGATAGTCGCGGCTATTCCCGAAAACTGAAAACACAAAACAGAGCCAAGTACAAAAATCCGTACTTGGCTCTGTGCTTTTATTCGATTTTGCCGCTCAGCCTGCCGCTCTTTCTGCGCCGTAAACCACATCGATACTCTTTTTAAAGAGCATATAGTCATATTGCGGTCTCCAACTGTTGCCGGTTTTTACCTTGCCGTCAAATTCATCTTCGGAAAGGGCAACATTGATTTGCGTAACTCCGCGCAGTTCTTTGTTTTCTTTATAAACCGTGTCCCAGAAAGCATGGTGACCGATATATGTTACACTATCGGGAATGAACATATAGGTCAGGGCTTGGTTGTAGCTGAAAGCGTCGGAGCCGATATACTCGAGCCCCTCGGGGAGTGAGGTGTAAACCTTGCCGAGAGCTTCATCGGAGGTGAAATGTGAATCCGTAACCTCTGTTTCTGTTTTGTAGCTGTAAACATTTGCAAGCAAAGGAATTTCAAAAAATCCGAGCGTTTCGATTGTTTTAAGCCCCTCTGGAAGATACACGGTTTTCATATTTGCATAGTTAAAGCAAAGCTGACCGATTGTTTCAACCGATGAGGGCACAACAAATGTCAAAACATCCTTAACATACTGCTCGTAGTTTTCATCTTCGGGAGTCGGCTCAATTCTGTATCCGTTATTATCGTATTTGGCGTAGCCGTATTTTTCGGCAAGATAGGTGTCATGGTCGCAGGGGCGGCAGATAATCTCTGTCTTTTCTTTGTTATAGAGCACGCCGTCAATGTCGCAGTAGTTCGGGTTGTTTTCGTCAACCTCAATCTGCCTTAAAGCCCAGCAGGAATAAAAAGCTTTGGGGTCAACATAGGAAACATCTGCTCCGATTTTGACGGTCTTGACATTTTCATCGCAGTTAAGTGCATACTGACGCACGGAGGTTACCTTTTTGCTTTCGTCCTTAATGATTTTATAGTTTGTTGAGGTGTCGGGGTTATTGCGGTCATATTCAATGCTTGCCACATAATCAATGTCAAGCTCGGTTATATAGCCCGTGTTGCTGAATTTTGAAAGCTCATAGCCTGTTTGCGTTTGTTTATATTCAAAGGTATCCTTTTGAACCGTTCTTACGCTGAAATAGCATGAAATTGAAACCGCGACAATGATAACGAGAGCAAAAATAACCTTTTTAAGTCCGTAATGCTTATAAGGTTTGTTAATATGGGGCGCAGCCAAACCCTCAACACGGTAAGTCCATATTTCGTCTTCGGGAATATCGAGATGTATGGGTTCTTCGGCAGCGGTTTTTACTTTTATTTTTTTCTTACTCATATTATATCACCCCGCTTATCCTAAATAGCCGCCGGAAACAGAAACGCCTTCTTCTTCTGCTTTCTTTTCCGTTACTTCCGCACGGCGTTTGAGCACTTCCATAACCATATTCTGCTTCTTGCTGTCGTAATCCCAGAAAAGATACGGAATGGTCATCAGGAAGTAGCCGATTACATCAACGATTATGGGAATAACAATAATGTTTCTTCTGCAATCGTCAATGAAAAGAACATCCCAGTTGCTGTTAAAGCCGTATTTGAGAAGCATGAGCGGGATGATAAGACCGACAAACGAAGTGATGGGGCCGGTGAACCAACCGAATACGCCCGAAAAGCTTTCAAGGCGCTCGCCCGAAAGATACATCTGATAGTCGCCGATACGCACGTTCATATCGTGACCTGCGGTCGTGGGCACGGTCTTGGTCATTTCCATAAAGAACAGAACAACAACGCAAATTATGCCGCAAAGGTTAACATTGTCGCCGCAGAACCACATTGCAGCGGCGATAAGTCCGTTGCCTATTGCTCTTGAAAGCTGATAGAATATCATAATCTGCTTGTATGAGAACCGTTTGAGGAAATAGGGAGAAAGCAGATCGGGCGGAGTGCCCGCAAATGAAATCAGCGCAACCAGAAGGCTGTAAGGCAGTCCGCTTAAACGGAAGGTGTAGAGATAAAGAATGGTTGTGAAAGGAAGCATACCGTTGCCGAGCGAATCGATAAGCCCGACTATGGTGTTAATAAGCAGATATTTATTGTGAAGAACGCCGAACATACCGTCCCAAAACTTAATATGTACCTTCTTTTCGACGGGCGGCTGAGGAATTCTTTCCTTGATTCTGCCTGCAAATATCATTGTCATCGTTGCAAGGGTGATAAAGGTGATGGGGATAACATATCTGTAAACATTGATATCCGCCCACTCATACCTGAGCGAACCGATGATAACGGGCAAAATAATTGCAACGATTGTGTTGAAAAAGTGAGAGAGCTTAACGGGATAGCTGCGGACAAGGATTCTTTCCTGCAAATTCGGGCTGATGCTTCTTGTGCAGATTTCAAGGTTGTTTGCAAAGCCGAAAACATTGTAAGCGGCAAAAAGGAGATTGGCAACCCAGACTCTCGTTGCAACATCGGGGATGTTGTAAACGGGAAGCCAGCCGATGAGGATAACCATTATGCATTTGGGGATAACATCGCAGTAAAGCGAATACTTGTATCTTCCGTATTTCGGGAGCAGTATTTTTCGCCAGAAAATGTTTCTTGCGCCTACCCAGCCCGTATAAAGGAAATGCGTTCCGAAGGTTTTGAAGCAGGCGGTGGCGTTCATTCCCTCAAGACCGTTCAGATATGTTATAAACGCGCTTGACTGGTTGAAAAGCCGGGAATAGTCAAAAAGGATTGTTGACAGACCGAAAAGCCCCATTGCTATATATACGGCATAAAACTTTCTCTCAGTCTTTTTCGGCAGAAAGCCGAGGTTATCGCATACAAACCACCACATCAGCGCCGAAATATAGCCGAGAGGCATATTCAGAATTCCGATAACCGAAAAGGTCAGATAAGGCAGCTTATAATGGTGCATTATCAGATAACAGGATGAGAAAAAGCCGATGTATTCCAAAACTTTTGATCCTGCATAGTTGCTGCCTACGGCAAAAATAACATCTTTATATTCTTTGTAGGGCACATATTTGCCCTCTGCGGGAGTGTTCCAATGAGTTTTAATTTCGTTGAAAAGCCATTTGACCTTGCCAAATAATCCGCTCATTCACTACCTTCCTTTCATAGTGTTTTAAATAATGATATCATATTTTTTGTGAAACATCAATAAAAAAATAGGAGATAAATTAAATTTTGTATTAGTTTTGTTAAAGTTTCAAAAGGATGTTGACAAAGCCGCCAAATGGTGCTATGCTTTAAATCGTAAAAGCTATGACGAAGAAGGCTGAATTTCAAGGTTTTCAGAGAGGCGGCGTTTGGTGCGAGCCGTCAGCGGAGTAATTCAAAGCTATCCCTTCCGAGCAGAAGCTCCGAAAGCCGCTTGGCGAGTAGACAGCTTCCGTAATCGCTGCGTTAAAGCGTAGGGCTTGTTGGAGTCCGTTGAGAGGCGTCTTTCGGCGCAATTTGAGTGGTACCGCGGGTTTAAATTTACTCGTCTCAAAGCAAAATTAATTGCTTTGGGGCGTTTTTTTGTTCCCGAAGCGAAAGGAGAGTCAAAAAAATGATAACTTTTGGTCAGGGTTCGGTAGAAAACAAAATTATGGAGGTTGCCCAGCGAATTATAGCTCTGCGCCTTGACTTGGGCTTCACTCAGGCGGAAATGGCAAAGAAAATCGGTATAAGCGAAGAAGAATACTGCTATTATGAATCCGGCAGCAGAGATTTCAGCTTTACCTTTATTTATAAGATAGCGCAGGTCTGCGGCGTTGAAATAACCGATATTATGGAGGGCAGCAGCCCGAGCCTTACGGAATATACTCTCACAAGAAAGGGCGAGGGTATGCCCATAACAAGGCGCGAGGGTTTCAGCTACAATCGCCTTGCACCGTTCTTCAAAAATAAAATTGCAGAGCCTTTCAGAGTTACCATTCCTTATTCGGAGGAAGCTCTCAATCCGCCCTATCACTGCGTTTGCCATGACGGGCAAGAGATAAACATTGTTACCCGCGGCACGCTGAAAATGATTATCGGTGACAGAACGGAAACTCTGAACGAGGGCGACTGCATTTATTTTGACAGCTCCGTGCCTCACAACGAGATCGCAGTCGGCGGCAAGGAGTGCGAATTCTACGCAATCGTTATTTCCCCCGACGGCTCGTCCGAAATGAGCGAATATGTTGAGGAAATCAAAACTCCGAGCACAACCAATGTTGACCTTGCAAATCTTCACAATCCCGTTTATGCAAAGTTTATCGAGACCACTCTTGACGAAAACGGCGTTATTAACGGTATTAAATATATCAATGACGATAAATTCAATTTTGCTTTTGATGTTGTTGACGAGCTTGCCAAGAAATGCCCCGATAAAACGGCTATGCTCCATGTTTCAAATGACGGCACGGAAAGACGCTTTACATTTAGCGATATGAGCCGTCATTCGTCAATGGCGGCGAATTACTTCCTTTCGCTCGGCATCAAGAAAGGCGACAGGGTAATGCTTGTTCTCAAGCGCCATTATCAGTTCTGGTTTGCAATTCTTGCGCTTCACAAGATAGGCGCAATAGTTGTTCCCGCAACCAATCAGCTCGTTGACCACGACTTTGAATACCGCTTTAATGCGGGTCAGATAAGCGCGATTGTCTGCACGGCGGACGGCGATGTTGCCCATCAGGTTGAGCTTGCCGCAGAAAAATGCAGCGTGCTCAAAACAAAAATCATTGCCCACGGCAAACGAGAGGGCTGGCATAATTTTGATGAGGAATATTGCCTGTTCAGCGATGTTTTTGAAAGACCCTCTCCCGAAAACGGAGCTTTCGGCTATGACCCGATGCTTATGTTCTTTACCTCGGGCACAACGGGCTATCCCAAAATCGCAATGCATACCCACAGATATCCGCTCGGTCACTTCATCACTGCGAAATATTGGCATAATGTTGACCCCAACGGTCTGCATTTCACGATTTCCGATACAGGCTGGGGCAAGGCTCTCTGGGGCAAGCTTTACGGTCAGTGGCTCTGCGAAGCGGGTGTTTTCACCTATGACTTTGATAAGTTTATTGCCGATGATATTCTCAAGATGATAGGCAAATACAAAATCACCACCTTCTGCGCGCCGCCCACAATGTATCGCTTCTTTATCAAAGAGGATCTCGCAAATTATGACCTCAAATCAATAAAATACGCCACTACGGCGGGCGAAGCTCTTAACCCCGAGGTATTCCAGCAGTTCCTGAAAGCAACGGGCATCAGGCTTATGGAGGGCTTCGGTCAGACCGAAACCACACTAACGGTCGGCAACTTTGTAGGCTCGTCAATCAAGGTCGGCTCAATGGGTAAGCCCAGCCCGCTCTATGATGTTGATCTTGTAAACTCCGAGGGCGAGACAGTTAAGGTTGGCGAGGTCGGCGAAATCGTTGTCAGAACCGACGCAGGCTCTCCCTGCGGACTGTTCAAGGGATATTATCTTGACGAAGAAAAGACCAAGGAAGCATGGCACGATAATATCTATCACACGGGCGACACCGCGTGGAGAGATGAAGACGGCTTCTTCTGGTATGTCGGCAGAGTTGACGATCTTATCAAATCCTCGGGCTACCGTATCGGACCCTTTGAGATTGAAAGCGTTATCATGGAGCTGCCCTATGTTCTTGAATGTGCGGTTTCCGCCGCTCCCGATGAAATCAGAGGTCAGGTGGTTAAGGCGGATATCGTTCTGACAAAGGGAACAGTCGGAACGGACGAGCTTAAAAAAGAAATTCAGAAGTATGTCAAGGAGCATACCGCGCCTTATAAATATCCGAGAATTGTTGAGTTCAGAGATGAGCTGCCCAAAACAATCAGCGGCAAGATAAGACGCGTTGACCTGCGTGCAGGTAAATAATCCATAAAATTCAGCAACCCGAGAAGTTTCTTAGCTTCTCGGGTTGATTTCTTTTTATATCCTCTTTTCCAAAAGGACAAGCTTTACATCGGGGATTCCGTTGAATTCACAGGGGACAATATTGATTTCGTCATATCCGAGCTTTTTATAAAATCCCCGTGCGGAATTGTTAGCGGCGTTTGTATCAATCCGCAGATAACGGCAGCCGTTTTCGGCGGCGTACAGCTCATAGAATTGCTCGAATTTCCGTCCGTAGCCCCTGCCTTTAAAGCTCGGGTCAATCACAAGCGTATGCATTACCATGACTTGGCTGTCGGGGACATCGTATTTCCACGGAGCAGTCTTATATACATCGACCTGTATCCGATTGAGGATTGCGGTGCCGACGACAAGCTCTTTTCCCCGGATTATGTCTGTTTGAACGAACAAATCCCCGCGGGCAAGCGCCGCCAACGCCGTTTCTCTTTCGGGATAAACGCCTCTTATCCAGCCCGTGGTTGTTTCTCCCGCTTCCTCAGCCGTGTGAATGTGTTCATAAACCGATGAAACGGCGTCTATATCCGAAGCTGTTGCTTTTCTTATCATATGCAAGCCCTCCGATTTGCCGGTGATTAACGGTTTTGATTATAACATAGCCCACAAAGAAACTCAACGGCAAAAGAAACATATTTTTTTCTGTTACCTCTTGACAAGTGAACGAGCGTTTACTATAATACAAGTAAACGAGCGTTTACCGACGGAGGATATATATGGCAGGAACAAAAGAAGATATTTTAATGACAGCGCTTCGCCTGTTTGCCAAAGACGGCTACGAGGCGGTTTCGGTGAGCACCATTGCGGGCGAGCTTGGCATAACAAAAGGGGCTTTATATAAGCATTATAAAAATAAGCGTGATATTTTTGACAGCATTGTCGAAAGAATGTATCGGATTGATGCCGAAAAGTCGCGCGAAAACAAAGTGCCCGAGGCAAAATATGAGGCTGAACCGAAGTCTTATGAGGATGTATCTTTGGATAATGTTAAGGATTTCACCATGGCTCAATTCGCGTTTTGGACAGAGGACGGCTTTGCTTCCGACTTCCGCAAAATGCTGGCTCTGGAGCAATACCGAAGTGCGGAAATGGCGAAATTATATGCCGACTGCATTGTTTCGGGGCCTGTTGAATATACGGAAGATATATTCCGCGAAATGATGAAAAAAGGCATTCTCAAAAAGGCTGACCCGAAACAGCTTGCCGTCGAGTTTTATGCGCCGATGTATCTGCTGATAAATATGGCGGACAGGTCTGACGATAAGGCGGGTCTTGCCGAAATGCTCAATAGCCACATAGAGCGTTTTATTTGTCATAATTCTGCCGCAGGTTAACTGAATAATGCTTGGCTGATTTAAAATTCAATATTGAAAAGAGGAAAAATCAAAATGAAGTATATCAAAAGTGAAAAATACAATACACCCGAATTGCAGTCAAAAATCATGGGGCCGAATCCCGTTAAATTGGAGGAAGAATTGCTGCTTGACCACAAAATTCCGCAGGGGAGCGTTGTTTGCGACTTGGGAAGCGGTCAAGGGCTGACAAGCGTGTTCCTTGCAAAAGAATACGGCTTCACGGTTTATGCGGCAGATTTGTGGAGCGACCCCGAAGAAAACCGCAAATTCTTTGATGAGATGGGGCTGAGCAGAGACAGGATAATTCCCGTAAAAGCCGACGCACTTGACCTGCCGTTTGAAAAAGATTTTTTTGACGCGGTTGTCAGCACCGACTCATACAACTATTTCGGGCGGGACGAGAGCTATCTTGACGGCAAGCTTTTGCCGTTTGTTAAAAGCGGCGGCTATGTTTACATTGCAATCCCCGGTATGAAAAAAGACTGCCACGATAATTTGCCGCAGGAGCTTCTGCTTTCATGGACTCCGGAACAGCTTGACTATATGCACGATGTTGAATATTGGAGCAGAACGGTCGGCAAATCAAAGTGTTCGGAAGTGATTTCCGTTACCGAAATGGAGAGCAACGAAGAAGTTTGGGCGGATTGGTTAAAGCAGGAAAACGAATATGCCGTCGGCGACAGAAAGTCAATGGAAGCAGGCGGAGGGAAATACCTGAACTTCATTAAAATAGTTTTGAGAAAGAAATAAAAAAGGCGGCTTGTATCAGCGATGCAAGCCGTCTTTTATGATGCTTTTCTTTCTGCATGGGCAGTTTTCATCCATATTATGTCACTCTTTCATACCGAACCTCATCGGGCATACCGTTCTGCATTTGTTGCAGTCAACCGT
>JAEDGK010000085.1 GCA_016297555.1 Clostridiaceae bacterium | reverse complement strand
AGGCTATCGCTTCAACCTCCGCCGAACCGAGGATATCGGGCAAAATTAACAGTTAATTAATAAAAAATCCGCGCCGAAGCCAAAATCATATGATACAAAATGCTTTGCACGGTAAAATCACAAAATGTGTTATTGAAAAGGAGACAAACATGAAAAAACTTATTTGCATCATTCTTGCAGCTGCCGCAATTCTTTCCTTTGCAGCTTGCGGAAAAACCGAAAACGGCAATCCTTCCGAAACTGCGGCAACAACCGATGCTCAAATCCCTGCAGCTATGAGCGGAACGCTTGAAGAAATCTGCACTCAGCTCTATGCTAAAACCACAAAAATCGAAATGAATCTCGGCGAGCCTCTTGAGATAGACCTCTCCACACCTGATACAATCAGCTATTACATCGGCATTTCATCGGCTGACTCAATCGAAAGAGCCGTTTTCTCCGAGCCTTTGATTGGCTCTATCCCCTATTCAATGTGCCTTGTCAAGACCAAGGACGGCGCCGATGTTGACGCTCTCAAAAACGAAATTCTTAACGGCGTTAATCTCAGAAAATGGATTTGCGTTGGCGCTGAAAAGGTTGCCGTTATGAGCTGCGGTAATGTAATAATGATGATTATGGCTCAGGAAGAAATCGTTGACGATGTTTGCAGCGCTTTCACAGCCTTATCCGAAAATACAGCTTCGGCTCCTCTGACAAAGGCGGGCGAAACCGACGAGGACATTCAGCTCCCCGACGAAATAACCCTCGGCTAAAACCGTAAGCCGCCGCCCTTTTTGAGCGGCGGCTTTTTTTGAGAATTTTCATTTTCTTTCGGGAGGAATGCCGATGCTTTTTTCAAGCATTACCTTCATTTTTGTTTTTCTGCCGACCGTGCTGGCGGTATATTATATCCTGCCGATGCGGGCAAAAAACCTTTGGCTGCTGGCGGCAAGCCTGTTTTTCTATTTTTACGGCGAGCCTAAATATCTGATATTAATGCTTGCCGTGATAGCTTCAAGCTATGTTTTCGGGCTTATCACCGAGCGGGCAAAAGGCAAAGCGCGCAAGGCAGCATTATCTATGTCGGTTATCATAAGCCTGTCCTTTCTGATATTCTTCAAATATACCGACTTTTTCATTTTAACCGCCAATTCCCTTTTCGGCTCATCGCTTGACCCTCTCAGGCTTGCCTTGCCGATAGGAATAAGCTTTTACACCTTTCAGGCAATAAGCTATAACATTGATGTTTACCGCGGAGATACTCCCGCCCAAAAAAACATCATTAACCTTGCCCTTTATATTTCGCTTTTTCCGCAGCTTGTTGCGGGGCCGATAGTCAGATATACGGACATTGCGCGCGAGCTGAAAAACCGCCGCTGCACTCTTGACGGCTTTTCCTGCGGCGCAAGGCGTTTTGTTATCGGGCTTTCAAAAAAAGTTTTGTTTGCCAACACCTTCGGCACTCTGTGCGAAACTTTCAGAGCGTCGGACGATAAATCCGTGCTGTTCTTTTGGATTTATGCCGTCGCCTTTACTCTGCAAATTTATTTTGACTTTTCGGGTTACAGCGATATGGCAATCGGTCTGGGGCGTATGTTTGGCTTCAGCTTCCCCGAAAACTTCCGTTATCCGTTCATTTCAAAGTCCGTTACGGAATTCTGGCGGCGCTGGCATATTTCGCTCGGAAGCTGGTTCCGGGATTATGTGTATATCCCCATGGGCGGCAACAGAGTGAGCAAGCCTCGGTTCTTCTTTAATATCCTGACTGTATGGTTTCTTACCGGCTTTTGGCACGGGGCGGATTGGAACTTTATAATATGGGGGCTTTATTTTGCCGCGCTTTTGCTTGCGGAAAAGAGTATTCCCGCCAAAATCAAGGACAAAGTGCCGCCGATTATTTCTCACGCATATCTGATGCTTGTTGTGGTTATCGGCTTCGTTATATTCAATGCCGACGGCATCGGCTCAGCGGCGGCGGATCTTGCGGGAATGTTTTCGGGCAAATATCCCCTTTACAGCGAAACCGCTCTTTATTATCTGAGAAGCTATCTTATCCCGCTTGCAATCGGAGCTGTCGGCTCAACGCCGATTATAAAAACGGCAGGCGAAAAGCTTGTTTCAGGCAGACTCGGCTCAAAAGCGGCTGTTATTCTTGAACCCGTTTTTATTCTCATTCTGCTCACCGCCGCGTCGGCTTATCTCATTGACGGCTCTTACAACCCGTTTCTCTATTTCAGATTTTGAGGAAAATGATTATGAGCAAAAAAATCACAAATATCCTGTGCGCCGTGTGTTTTTCGGCTTTTCTCCTCGGCTTTGGAGCCGCCTGTGTTTTCGGCGCTCCGGTTGAAATCCTTGTTTCCGAAAGGCGCAAGGCGGCGCAGTTTCCCGAGCTGTCGGCGCAATCCGTGGCGGACAAATCGTTTTTTGACGGATTGGAAAAATATTTTGCCGACAAATTTCCCGAGCGCGACGGATTCAGGGCAATCAAAGCCGCCGTTGAGCTTGGCGTTTTCGGCAAAAAAGACAGCTCAGGCGTTTATTTCGCCGACGGTCATATTTCGGAGCTTGACAAAAAGCTGAGTGAAAGCTCCGTGGAAAAAGCCGCCGAAAAGCTAAACTCCGTTTATTCACGCTATCTTGAAAATGCGGACTGCCGCGTTTATTACTCGGTTATTCCCGATAAAAATTACTATCTTGCCGCCGAAAACGGCTATCCCTCAGCGGATTATGAAAGGCTGGTTTCCGTTTTCACTTCAAATGTAAAAAATATGGAATATATTGATATTTTTGACTGCCTTAATGCCGACAGCTACTATAAAACCGACACCCATTGGCGGCAGGAGGCTCTCGGCGAAGTTGTGGACACTCTGGCGGAAAAGATGAATTTTAACGCAGACGGCATTTCGGGCTATTCCGCCCGTGAGCTTTCCGATTTCAAGGGAATATATGCCTCCCGTTTTCCGCTCGCTTCGATGTCCGACAGGCTTGTTTGCCTGTCAAGCCCCGTAACGGATTGCGCCGCTGTGTATAATCTTGAAACCGATAAAAAATCGATAGGAGTTTATGACGAGGAAAAGCTCAAAGGCTACGATAAATACGATGTGTTTCTTTCGGGAGCCTCTGCGCTGATAACGGTTGAAAATCCGCTCGCTTCCAACGGCAGAGAGCTTGTTATATTCCGCGATTCCTTCGGCTCCTCGCTTGCACCGCTTCTGCTTGGCGGCTATCAAAAAATAACGCTGGTTGATTTGCGGTATATCTCATCTCAGCTTATCGGCGATTATGTAGATTTTAACGGCGCAGATGTGCTGTTTATCTATAACACTCAAATTCTCAATCAGAGCGCGGTTCTGAAATAAATTTAAAAGCGCATACCGAGCAAATACGCTTGGTATGCGCTGATTTTTTGAAAAGCTATCCCCGTTCAGGCAAAATTTTTACACTTGTTTATAAATTCTTCTATCCGTCTGCCGTCGTCATATCCCTTTTGATAAAGCAAGTCAAGCTTGCGCCTGTCCCTCGTCAGGGTTGAAACTCCGATGCAGTATTCAGGCTCGACGCCGCTGTCCATAAGGCAGTCATAAATCCCGCTCGTGTAAATGCCTCTCATTCCGCCGCCCGAATCAATAAATCCAACTTTCATAAAACAAACCTGCTCTTTTTACGATTACTTGAATTATATATTATTCCGAAAACCAAGTCAACTGAATTTTAAAACAGATAAACGCTGAGAGACGAAACAATAAAACTCGTCATATCCGCAAGCAGAGCCGCAGGCACGGTACAGCCGCTTTTTTTAATTCCGACCGAGCCGTAATAAACCGTCACGGCGTAAAAGGTTGTTTCTGTTGAGCCCATTATGACCGAGGCAATTCTGCCCTCGGGTGAATCGGGACCGAAATTTTTAAGTATCTGCTCAAACATTGTCAGCGACCCGCTCCCCGAAATCGGGCTGAGCACGGTCAGCGGCAAAACATCGGCGGGAATTCCCGTAAAGCGTGCAATAGGTTCGAGCGCACGGGTTATAACCGCCAGCGCGCCCGACTGCCTGAGCATAGATACGCCCAGCACAAGCCCCATAAGAGGCGGAAGCAATCGGACTGCGGATTTAAGACCGTCCGCCGCGCCCTTAACAAAGCAGTCAAACACCTTCACGCCCTTGAAAAGCCCGAAAATAACAATCAGAGCCGTTACCGACGGCAGAATAAAAGAGCTTACCTTTTCCATTTTACGCCCTCCGAAATTTTAATCATAAGTATTGCCGCCGTCAGACCGACCGTCAGCGCCGCAGCGGAGGATATCCACGAGGCGGGCATAATGTCAAACGGCGTTTTGCAGCCGTAATCCTGCCGCAAGGCAGCCACGGTAGTCGGTATCAGATGAAATGCCGCCGAATTCATTACAACAAATTTAATCATATCGCCGCTTGCCTTTCCCTTGCTCGGATTTTCGGCTTGAAGGCGTCGCATTGCTTCAAGCCCGAGAGGAGTTGCCGCATTGCCCAGCCCGAGCAGATTTGCGGTTACATTCATCGAAATTGCTCTCGCCGTTTCGCCCCTCATATCCATCTTTGGAAAAATAAGCTTCAAAAACGGCGAAAGCAAGCGGCAGATAACGGCGGTCAGCCCCGAGTTTTCGGCAACCGCCATAAGTCCGCCCCAAAGGCAAATCGTTCCGCCGAGCCTTATGCAAAGGTTAACCGCGTCCGAAGCCGCAGAAATTACTGCGTTTGACAAAGCCTGAGCGTTTCCGCCAAAGAAAGCCGAAATCGCCGAAAAAATTACCATTCCCGCCCAAATATAATTAATCACGCCGTTTCACCCGCTTTAAAAATTTTTCCAAATACAGCATTTCGTAACATAATATGTTAATAATTTCCAATTAATTCCTTTTTCCTACTTGACAACTGTGACAAAAAGTGGTATATACTTAATGCGAAACGCCCAAAGAATACAATATAGGAGGAATGTTATGTTTTCAGGATTCATTCGTGAAATCGACAGCGTCGGCAGAATTGTTCTTCCGATGCAGCTCAGAAAGGAGCTTGGTCTTACGGCTCCCGGCAGCAAGGTTGAAATGTTTTCTGACGGAAAACAAATCATCTGCAAAAAAGCTGTTGCCGACTGCGTTTTCTGCAAAGCCGAAAATGACCTTGTCGAATTTGAAGGCAAGCATATCTGCAAAGCATGTCTTGACAAATTAAAAGCGGAATAATTTGACGGATGCTTTCCCCCGGGACATTTAATGTTCCCGGGGATTTTTTTATGCCGCTGTGAATATATATGACTATTGAGCCGTGATTATTGCATTACCTGCGGAAAGGAAGAAAATATGGTTTGGCATTCCATTTCGGGCGAGCAAGCCGCCCGTGAGCTGAAAAGCGACATAAACAGCGGGCTGAGCGAGCATGAGGCGGGCAAAAGGCTTGCCTCGGCGGGAGAAAACAAGCTGAAAGATAAGAAAAAGCCGTCTGTTATCAGGCAATTCATCGCCCAATTCTCAGATTTCTGCGTCATAATTCTGTTTATCGCCTGCATCATTTCCTTTGCAACGGGCATTATCGAGGGTAAGGGAGATTTTGTTGAGCCGATAGTAATTCTGATGATTGTTATTCTGAATGCGGCAATCGGCGTTTTTCAGGAAAGACGGGCAGAGCGCGCGCTCGAAGCCCTTAAAAAAATGTCCGCTCCCACAGCCCGTGTGAAACGCTCGGGGAAAATCAGGCGAATTCCCTCCTCCGACATCGTTCCGGGCGATATCATATTGCTTGAAAGCGGAGATTTGGTTCCCGCCGACGCAAGGCTCATTTCCGCAAATTCTCTGAGCGTGCGCGAAAGCGCGCTGACGGGAGAATCCGAGCCGAGCGGCAAAAACGCTCAGGTGATTTTGCCCGATAATTGCCCCCCTGCTGACAGAAAAAATATGGTTTTTTCCTCAACAACAGTTATCGGCGGCAACTGCATTGCCGTGGTTACGGAAACGGGAATGAATACCCATGTGGGCAAAATAGCGCATTTGCTTGCGGCTGAAAAAGCTCCGCAGACACCGCTTCAGCAAAGGCTGGGCAAAATCGGAAAAGCGCTCGGCATAGGAGCGATAATAATCTGTGCTTTTGTTTTTATTCTCGGAGTTGTTAAAAAGAGCGGAATTTTGCCCTCTTTTATGCTTTCCGTCAGCCTTGCCGTGGCGGCAATTCCCGAGGGACTGCCCGCCATTGTTACCATCGTGCTTTCAATGGGCGTTCAGAGAATGGCAAAAAGCAGCGCAATAATCCGCCATCTGCCCGCCGTGGAAACACTCGGAGCGGCAACCGTTATCTGCTCCGATAAAACGGGAACTCTCACGCAAAACAAAATGAGTGTAACTCAAATAAGAAATTTATTCGGTGAACTGCCGCACAATTCGGAGGAAGCACGCAAAATTTTGCTGCTCGGCTCGCTGTGCAGCAATTCACGAGCCGCAGGGCGCGGAAAAACCGCCTCTTTCAGCGGAGATCCGACCGAGGCGGCAATCTTGGCGGCGGCTTATGAACGGGGAGAAAAGGTTTTTTCGCTTGACAGGGACTATCCGAGGCTTCACGAAACTCCTTTTTCAAGCGAGAGAAAAAGTATGTCAACCGTCAATATGTTTCAGCAAAAACCGATGCTAATTGTAAAAGGCGCGCCCGATGTTATAATTGCAAAGTGCAAATTTGCCGCCGTCAACGGTGCGCCCGTCATAATGTCCGCCCACCGTAAAAGGCTGATTACCGAGCAAAACGAGAGTATGGCGCACGAAGCTCTCAGGGTTATCGCCGTTGCTTACCGCTCATCGGAGGGCGAAAACGATTTTGCCGAAAAAGACCTTGTTTTTGCCGGGCTTATCGGTATGGCTGACCCTCCGAGACCCGAGGCGGCAAAGGCCGTTATGACCTGCAAGCGCGCGGGGATAATCCCCGTTATGATAACGGGCGACCATATTTCAACCGCCTGCGCCGTTGCCGAAAAGCTCGGTATTCTTGAAAGCGGGCAAACGGCTATGACGGGCAGCGAGCTTGACGCTCTGAGCGATTCTCAGCTCGCCGAAAAAATAAGTGATTGCAGAGTTTTTGCAAGGGTAAGCCCCGAGCATAAGGTCAGAATTGTCAAGGCATTCCGAGCGCGTGGAGAAATAGTAGCCATGACGGGCGACGGCGTTAACGATGCACCCGCTCTGAAAGCCGCCGATATCGGCTGCGCTATGGGAAAAAGCGGAACGGAGGTTGCCAAAAGCGCCGCTGATATGATTTTGACCGACGATAATTTTGCCACGATTGTCAAGGCGGTCGAGCAGGGCAGGGGCATATATGACAACATAAAAAAAGCCGTTCATTTTCTGCTCGGCACAAATATCGGAGAAATTCTTGCCGTTTTCGCCGCTTCACTCCTCGGCTTTTCACCGCCGCTTATCCCAATCCAGCTTTTATGGGTTAACCTTATCACGGATTCTCTGCCTGCCATGGCTCTCGGCACGGAAAAAACCGAAAAGGGCATAATGAGCAGACGCCCCGTTTCTCCGTCAAAAGGATTTTTTTCAGACGGTATGTGGATAGATATTTCGCTTGAGGGTATGATAGTCGGCACACTGACAATCCTTGCCTATTCAATAGGCTGCCTTATGTTCGGCGCACAAAGCAGTATAATTCTCGGCAGAACGATGGCTTTTTGCACAATCAGCTTTTGCGAAATCGCTCACGCAGTTAATATGCGCTCATCTCTGCCGCTTTTTAAGGCGGGAATTTTCTCAAACAGAATGATGAACATTGCCGTTGCGGTGTGCTCTGCGGCTCAGGCGGGAGTGGTGCTCATTCCTCAGCTTGCAAATGTTTTCGGAGTAACGCCGCTATCCCCGGTTCAATGGCTGACGGTCATAGCTCTTGCAGCCGTTCCGCTCGTTGTGGGAGAATCGGGAAAAACACTTTGTTCAATACGCCGCAAATATTAAAAAAGTGAGGGGCTGTCGCAATAAGATGAAGAAGCCGTTTTCTTCCGACGACGGCGTATCAAGATACTCCGAGTCGAAAAAAACGGCTAAAAAGAAACATAAAAAATTGATATTAACTTTAAATACAATGTTAAAATGGCTTGTATCGGTTGAATTTCCAATACAAGCCATTTTCTGCTATTTTAGTTTCTTTTGGTCTTCGCTTAGTGCGACAGCCCGGTTTTTGATTATAACTTATTGTGCGTATGCGCCGACGGTCATCATATATCCGCCTATCTGAGCGCCGAATTCGGGAGCGCCGTCCATGATAAGCTTGCTTTCTCTGGTGTAATCAAGCATATCGGCAGTTCCCATAAGGATGCCCAGCGCACTGTCAAGGCTGTCAAATCTCATTGTGAAGAACGGAAGAGCGCGCTTGTAAACGCCTCTGCCCGCCTTGGACTTGCCCGCCTTTATGCGGATATAAGCCGAAATATCGGGGTATCCGTCAACAGCCCATGCATAAACTCTGTCGGGGCTCTTGAGCGCCCAATCGTGAATTTCTTCATGACCCTGCTTGTTGAGGGTGCTTATTCCGCTTGAAAGCAGATAGAAATAGCATTTAACAAGCAGCTTTTTGGTTTCCTCGTCTGCGGGAGCCTCTTTTGCGGTGAGGAGAGAGGACATTTTGAGCAATGTCATCATAAACGCCGCAAACACTGCGGGCTTTTTGGCAATGCCTCTCATTGCAGGCAGAGTTGAGGGAGCAATTTTTCCTTTGAAGAATGCGTTCATTGCCTCAACGCTCTTGAACTCAAGCTCGATATGAGGATTCTCCGTTACCTTATCCGTGTGGCAAATCCACTCGCCGCTGTTAACAACAAAATGAGTGGAATACTTGCCCTCGGGAGCGTCGGGATCCTTTGCGCTGACCTGAATTACCGCATGAGCGTGCTCAAACTTCTTGGCAAGCTTGGGATCATCCATTGCAATCGTCTTGATAAGGGGCAGAACCGCACAAAGGAAAACTTTATTAGTTAATATATCTTCTCTCGAAGCCATATAAATCATTCCTTTCGGTTATTTGGGTGACGGGGTGAAAATCACTTTCGCTTTCTCAATTCGTGAAGCATATCTTCTATATGCGACCAAGCGAAAAGTAAAAACAGGCTCGGGATTTGGAGCTATTTTTGCTTTCGCAGTG
>JAEDGK010000084.1 GCA_016297555.1 Clostridiaceae bacterium | reverse complement strand
TCCCGAAATCAACGCAAAAGGTGGTGATTACAACGGCAGAAACCGCTGTTAAAAAACAGCCGCATTTCAAACAAATAACTGTTTTGCTTCTCATGACGGCGTTTCAGCTCATCTGCGCCGCCTGCGTGCTTTGCCGTGAGGCGGAGCTGAGCCTTACGATGGTCTATATTTTCTTCGGCTACATAGCCGCCGAATGGGTCTATATGCTCATAGGCACTCTTGTAACGGGCAACGACTATTTTGAGCTTGAAGCAATCGCCTTTTTCCTCTCGGGAATAGGGCTGACAATCTGCGCGAGCTTCAGCGAGGCTTACGCCTTAAAGCAGATTATCGCCATAGGCATGGGGCTTGCAGTCTATCTGATAATGCTGCTGCTTATCAAAGATGTCAATGTGGCGTGTATTCTCCGTTACCCCGCCGCAATAGGCTCGCTCGGCGTTTTGGCGGCAAACCTTTTGCTTGCAAAAACCGTCAACGGCACTCTGAACTGGATTGACCTCGGCTTCTTCTCAATCCAGCCCTCGGAGCTTGTAAAGGTTGCTTTCATTCTCGTGGGCGCGGTTTCGCTTGAAAAGCTGCTGTCAAATACCAGCCTTACAAAATATGTTATCTTCTCGCTCGGATGCGTCGGCGCACTGTTTCTGATGAAGGACTTCGGAACGGCTCTTATTTTCTTTTTTACATTTATCCTGATTGCATTTATGCGCTCGGGCGATTTGAGAACGATAGTCCTCATCTGCACCGTTGCTTTAATGGGCGCGGCTCTTGTTATCTATTTCAAGCCCTATGTGGCAAACCGCTTTGCCGCCTACCGCCATGTGTGGGATTTTATGGACACCACGGGCTATCAGCAAACCCGTGTTCTGATTTATTCCGCAAGCGGCGGACTTTTCGGGCTCGGCATCGGCGAGGGGCATCTGCGTGATGTTTACGCCGCGTCAACCGACCTTGTTTTCGGCGTTATCTGTGAAGAAATGGGTCTGATTGTCGGAATTGCAGTTCTTCTTTGCTTCGCGGGCATTGCCTTTTTTGCAATCCGCTCCGCAAAAACAAGCGCTTCCACCTTTTATGCGATTGCGGCGGTGTCTGCGGCAGGTATGCTGCTTTTCCAGCTTTCGCTGAATGTTTTCGGCATAACCGACCTGCTCCCGCTCACGGGCGTAACTCTGCCGTTTGTCAGCAGAGGCGGCTCGAGTATGCTCTGCTCGTGGGGTCTGCTTGCCTATATCCGCGCCGCAGGCGCACCCTTTGAGCCGCCCAAGCCCGATATAGCAATCAAAAAAACAAAGCGGGCAGGATGAAGCCGAGGTAAGAGGTTCGGATAGGCTCTGCCTATGACCGATTATAATTGCTCCTCAAAATGTTACCTTAACGGGTAGGGCGGGGGCTTGCTCCCGCCGTCTGCTTGTCATGCCGAAACTGTTGAAAAATTACGATTTTTGTAGGGAACGCTGTCCTCAGCGTTCCGAAAACAATTCGGAATGCGTAATTAATGAATTGCGAAATTATATCGCTTGGTTATAAATCCAATGTAGGGCGGCTTGCCCACAAGCCGCCGAAAAAATGATTGTTTTTTTATTTCCAATCCTCCGTCTTTTGCTCCGCAAAATCCACCTCCTTTGCCAAAGGAGGCTAATGCTGCTGTGAGCTTGCGGTATAATTCGTAGTGGACGATGCCCACATCGTCCCAAAATCAGCACAAATTTCCGTAGGGAACGCCGTCCTCGGCGTTCCGTGAAATATGCACAGCTTACGGAGAATCCGTAGTCCACCCGTGAAAGGAGTGAGCAAATGAGAATAACGGCAAAGCGTGCGGCGGTTATCTATGTCCTTATCCTTGCTTTTCTGGCGGGAACGGGCATTTTCGTTGCGAGTCTTGTAATAAAAGGTCCCGAATGGGCTTCAAACAAGGCAAACCGCCACATCTATTCAAGCGGCTCAATCGTAAACGCAGGCACGATTTATGATTCAAAAGGCGTTGAGCTCGCCAAAAGCTCCGATAACGAAAGAATTTTTGTAAAAGGCGAAACCCTGCGTAAATCCGTGCTCCATATTGTGGGCGACACGGCGGGTTATATTTCAACCGGCACTCACTATCTTTTCCGCGACACGCTCTCGGGCTACAGCCGGATTGAGGGCATTTATAACCTGAAACAAAAGGGCACGGGAACGGACATCACGCTGAATATCGACAGCGAAGCAAACAAAATCGCTTACAACGCATTGGGAGATTATAACGGCGCGATTGCCGTTTATAACTACAAAACGGGCAAGCTGCTGTGCAGCGTTTCAAAGCCGTCTTACGACATAAACAATCCGCCCGATGACCTTTTGACCAACGAAAAATATCAGGGAGTTTTTCTTGACAAGGTTGTTTCGGGAATTTACACGCCCGGCTCGATAATGAAAATCGTCACAGCCGCCTGCGCCATTGAAAATATCCCCGATATTTATTCCCGCACCTTTGAGTGCGACGGCGAATACGAAACGGGGGACGGAAAGGTTATCTGCAACGGCGTTCACGGCAAGGTGAATTTTCAAAAGGCGATGAATGAATCCTGCAACTGCGCGTTTGCGGAAATTTCAATCGAACTCGGTGCGGATAAGCTGAAAAAGACCGCCGAAAGCCTCGGCTTCAACACTCAGCTTTATGCAAAGGAAGTCCGCCTGACAAAGAGCAGGTTTTCACCCTCAACTGAAAGCAAAGCTGAGCTTGGCTGGGCGGGCATCGGGCAGTCAACAACCTATGTGAACCCCGCTCACTTTCTGGCAATCGCGGGAGCGATAGCCAACGGCGGCGAGGGATATGCACCCGACAGAATCCGTTCACTCGGCACATTTACGGAGATAATCGGCAGAGCACCCGAGGTTATTGTAAAAATGAACCCCGACACCGCCGCGAAGCTCAATACGCTCCTGCGCTCCAATGTTGAGGATAAATACGGCGATTGGAAATTTGAAAACCTTGTTATGTGCGGCAAAACGGGAACGGCACAGATTGACGGCGCAAAAAGCCACTCGTGGTTCGTCGGCTATTCCCAACGCTCTGACCTGCCGCTGGCAGTCGTATGCATTGCCGAAAACGCAGGCTACGGCTCGGGCGTTGCCCTGAGCGCGTCAAATAAGGTTATGCAGTATTTTCTGAGTCAACTCAAATAAATAATCAACGGCTCTGTTTCACTCAACGAAACAGAGCCGCTTTTCTTAACTTAACGGGACGAGAGAAACGGATATTCAATTCGGAATTACGCATTACGAATCCCGAATTGTTTGCGGAACGCTGAGGACAGCGTTCCCTACAAAATGCCGCCGTAAGCCTGCTGTTACATTAGCCTCCTTTGGCAAAGGAGGTGGCACGGCGAAGCCGTGACGGAGGATTGGCAAATAAAACAATCGTCTTCGCGGCGGCTTGTGGGCAAGCCGCCCTACACTGCCCGATAAATAAATTGCAGGGTTTTTAAAAATTCATCAATTCCGAATCCCGCATTATGCATCCGTCCTCGGCGAACCGTAAATCACATTTAATTTTTCGGATTAAGGAAAAGCTGTGCCCAGCAGAGCTTGCCGTCTTTATCGGGGTCGGCGGCAACGCCTACTCCCGTTTTGGTGAAATCCGCAGTCATAATATTTTCGTAATGGGTTTCGGAGGCTTTCCACGCTTCGCAGACCGACTGTGCGTCGGGATAGCCCCAGCCTATATTTTCGCCCGCAACACCCTTTGTGATGCCCGCATCGGTCAATATGCTCGAAAAGAACTTTCCGTTGGGGCGGGTGTGGGAATGCTTGCCCGACCACGCGATTTCCTCCGCTCTGGCGCAGGCAATTTCCGTAAGCTGTTCGTCAAGAGCGAGCGGAGCAAGCCCGCCCTCCTCGCGGTAGCCGTTAATTATCCGCATAACCGCGCTTATCTCGCTGCGGAACTTCTGTCTGTTTTCCCTTGCGGCGGGCAGCAGCTCATTATATGCCGCGCTGTAGCCGAGGCGACCGTAATGCTCCGTTACATTCTCTTTAATCACAAGCTCCGTTCCGTCATCGAGCGTTTTGTAGTATGTTGTTATTGCAACGCTTTTGATAACGCCGTATTTCAACTCCTCCGTGTAGGAGGTTTCTCTGGTTTTGTAATCAAGCAGAGGCAGAGCCGTGCTGACTTTCGGAACGGTAATCTGCTTGGTTGTTGCGGCAGCTTTTGAAGTTGTGGTGCGTTTAGCCGTTGTTTTGGGCGGCTTCTTTGCTGTTGTGGGAGCCGCCGTTGTGGGTGCGGCGGTTGTTGTTGCCGTGGTTTCAGTCACCGCCGCCGTGGTCGGCATCGCCGTTGTTTCGGCGGTGGTTGCCGCCTGAGTGGTTTCGATTTTTTCCGTTTCCTTCGCGGTGCACGAAACAAAGCCCGCAAAAATGAGCAAAGCCGCCGCTGCCGCAATTATTCTTTTTGTCATAACATCCTCCGTAAATCCAGTGGGGTGGGCGCAGGCATTACCCGCTTTTTATACCGCCTCGTCAAAAACAAGAACCGCCGTGAAAGCCGTGTCCGTTATCTCAACATCAAGCTTTCCGCTCTGCAGCTGAGCAAGCTGCTTTGCAATCGAAAGCCCCAGTCCGTTGCCCTCGGTGTGGCGTGAGCTGTCGCTTCTTACAAAGCGCTCAAACAGCTCATCGCCCGGAATTTCGATAGGCTCTGCCAAATCGTTTGAAATTCGGATAACCGCTTTTCCGCCGTCGCTCTCAAGAGAAAGCCTTATATCGCTGCCCTCGGCGGCATATTTGCAGGCATTATTGAGCAGATTTGAAAGAATTCGCCAGATGTATTCGCCGTCGCCCATAACGAAAATCTCGTTTTCGGGCATTGAAATTCTCGGAAGAAGTCCGCATTGCTCGAATTTCAGCGCAAATTCCTCAACCGTTTGCTCGATTATGATATTGAGGCTTGTTTTTTCCAGATTTATTTCAACATCGCCTGCGTTTATCTGAGAAATATCTACAAGATTATTTGCCAGAACGGTCAGTTTTTCCGTGTTTCGGGCAATAATCTCAATGTATTTTTTTCGCTCCTCCTCCGTCAGATTTTCATTTCGCAGAAAATCGACATAGCTGCCTATTGAGGTGAGCGGGGTTTTGATATCGTGAGAAACATTTGTTATCAGCTCGTTTTTGAGCCTTTCGCTTTTAAGCTCCTGCTCGACCGCCTTGTTAATCTCTTTTCTTATCTGGTCAAGATTTTGCGCGTGAGCGCGAATGCTCGAAATAGTGAGCTTGTGGGCAATTTCATCGCCGAGAACACCCTCGGCAAGCCTCTGCCCCTCCTCCTTGACATAGTGGAGATTTATCGCAATCATTGCAAAAATCGGAATTATCAGCAGGCGCGTCATGCCCCAGATTATCAGGAACATTTTGAAAACAGACATCGGCTCAAATTTTTCGCTGAGAATTCCGAGATAAGCGATGGCGCAGAGAATTGCGGCTTCGGAAACAACATAAATTACAATTCCGAAAATGAGTTTGCCGAAAACAGGCATATCGCCGAAAACTTTTCTGACCTTGCGCGGAGTTTTTCGCTTGAATTTACGCAGAACCATATAAATCAGCGTGTTCTTATATGCCTTGCCCTTTTTCACCCTGACTGAAAGCGTTGTCAGATAGGTCATCAGCACGAGCACCACGGCAACGCAGGTTATCATAATTACAACATTGTTGACAACCATATCAACATCCGCCGCAGAGGTCAGCCCGATTACAATCCAAGCAACGGCAAAAACCGCCATTATAAACAGCGTGCATATATCGAGCGGTATTCTGTCAACGAAGCCCTCAACAACCTCGCTGTCCTCGCTGTCATGCAATCCTGCGTTTATTGTTACCATTGAAAGCAGAACCACGATTATCAGAATTGCAAGAATGAGCACGGCAACCAGAACATATCTGAGCGAATTTGCAATTTCAATCCATCTGAAAGCATTGGTATATTTATCGCCTATTCGCCCCTGTGAATCGGAGCGTATGGCATAGTTTATTTTGAGCGGAAGCATATTTCCGTTTTCGTCAAAGGTATAAAAATCGGAGTTTCCCCTATATTCGGAAGTACTTTCAATTTCTTCATAGGAATAATCGCTGTCCTGCGTGCTGTCAAACAAAACATTGCCCTTGATGTCATTGACGGTGAAAACAAAGCTTGAATTTTCGGGCGCAAACTTTTCTTTATAGTAATTGAGCCTGTATTCGTTTTCACCCTCACGGGCGCAGTTGTAATAGTCCTTGGCAAGCTCCGCATCGTCAAGCGAATAATTCTGAACGGCTATGCTCTTTGCGGTTTTTCCGTTGTCTCCCTTTTCATAGAAGTTATATTCAAGCAGATAAGAAACGCCCAGAATACAGCCGACAGCCGCAATCGTCATACATATAAGAATTATAACGGACGCCGTTCTGTCGCTGTCATAGCGCAGTTGACCGCCGCGCATTATGAGTCACCTCCGCCTATGCCGCGTGGCAGCGGCTTTTTTTCCATTTTATAGCCGTGACCCCATATTACTTTGAGATAATCGGGTCTTGCGGGCGTGATTTCTATTTTTTCTCTCAAATGGCGGATATGAACGGTAACGGTGTTTTCCGCTCCGAGCGGGTCGTCGCCCCATACCCTGCGATATATTTCCTTCGGCGAAAAAACTTGGTCAAGATTTTCCATAAAAAACTTGAGAAGCTGCATTTCTGTAGGAGTCAGGCTTATCGGCTCGCCGTCACGGGTAAAGGTTTTGGAGCGGTCGTCAAGCTCCAAGCCGCCGTTTCGCAAAATCCCCGCCGTTTCCGCTGTTTCGTTTGAGCCGCCCAGATGTATATATCTGCGAAGCTGTGATTTCACCCTTGCGATGACCTCAACGGGATTAAACGGCTTTGTGATATAATCGTCCGCCCCCGAGTTAAGACCGAACACCATATCGACATCGCGGCTTTTTGCCGTAAGCAAAATAACGGGGATGTTGATATTCTGCCCCCTGAGCTTTGCAAGCGCGGATATGCCGTCCATAACAGGCATCATAATATCCATCAGAAGCAGATGAATATTGCTGCTGCCGATTATTTCAAGCGCCTGAGCGCCGTTTTCGGCTTCGATTATGTTATATTCCTCGCCCGAAAGATATATTTTAAGCGCCGAGCGGATATCCGCCTCATCATCGCAAACAAGAATGTTATACATACATTTCCTCACTTACCACTTTTTGCACGGGCATTTCTGCCTGATAAACGCCGCCCTGAATTCGGGATAGCAGCCGCATTTCAGGCATACTCCGCCGACAAGCGACTCACAGCCCGAGCAGACTGCAAGCCGCCTGTTATATTCCTCCCCGCCGCTTTTTTCGCGCGGCGGGATTTTTTCGATGTGCTCTTTAATGCTTTTGAGCGTGTCCTCCCTGCCGCTTTCAATCAGAAAGCAGCGGCGGCAAAATCTTTCGCCGCTCATTTTATAACGAACTTAACAACGCTGCAAGCAGGAAGTTTAGCCGTAAAGCCGTCCGCACAGGCGGTAAAGTCGGAGAACTCTCCCGATTTAACACATTCCTTATCCTCAAAGCTGTTATAATCGCCGGGCTTGCCCGCAAGTATTTCCGCCTTGATTTCCTTAACTTCAAAGTCGGCTACCTGGCACTTGATTTCCGCCGCATCCTGAGCCGAGGTGTTGGCAACCGTTGCGTAAATAACGCCGTTTTCATCTATCGACGCGCTCTCGATAAGCTGAGGAAGCTGCGCGCCCTCTTCGCCCGCCTTGCCGCTTGTTATGTAAGAGCCGAGCAGAGTGTTATCCTGATGGTCTTTATACATTTTAAAGACATAATAGGTCGGAGTGAGCAGCATATCCTCGCCGTCGGTCAGCGCAACGGATTGAAGCACATTAACCGTCTGAGCAATGTTTGCCATTCTTATTCTGTCGGAATGTTTGTTGAAAATATTGAGCGTGAGAGCGGCAACTATTGCGTCTCTCATCGTGTTTTGCTGATAAAGGAAGCCGGGATTTGTGCCGGGCTCAACATCGTGCCAGGTTCCCCACTCGTCAACAATCAGGTCAACCCTTTTCTTCGGGTCGTATCTGTTCATAATTTCAAGATGGCGGGTGATGATTTCGTCCATCTTATAAGCCTTGGTCAGCGTGGTGTAATATTCCTTTTCGGAGAATTCCGTTGCGCTGCCCTTGTGCCCCCAGTCGCCCGTGACGGTGTAATAATGAAGCGCAAGCCCGTTCATATTCCAATCGGCGCGCTTCATAACCTCCTCCGTCCAGCGGTAATCCTCGCTGTTGGGGCCACAGGCAACCTTGTATATCCAATTCTTTTCGGAATCGTAATTGCGGACATAGGTGGCGTATCTCCTGAACTGATTTGCGTAGAATTCAGGCTCCATATTTCCGCCGCAGCCCCAGTTCTCGTTGCCGACGCCGAAATATTTGAGCCTCCACGGCTCCTCTCTGCCGTTTTGCTTGCGAAGCTCGCTCATGGGTGAAAGCCCGCCGAAGGTCATATATTCAACCCATTCGCTCATTTCCTGAACTGTTCCGCTGCCCACATTGCCCGCAATGTAGCAATCACAGCCGAGCTGAGAGCAAAGCTCCATAAATTCGTGAGTTCCGAAGCTGTTATCCTCAACCACTCCGCCCCAATGGGTGTTTATCATCTTTTTTCTTGATTCCTTGGGACCTATTCCGTCTTTCCAATGGTATTCATCGGCAAAACAGCCGCCCGGCCAGCGCAGAACGGGGATTCCCATTTCTTTAAGCGCATTGACAACATCGCAGCGCATACCGTTGACATTGGGAATATCGGAATCTTCGCCGACATAAAGTCCCTCATAAATGCATCTGCCCAGATGCTCGGAAAAGTGACCGTAAATGTCCTTGTTGATGCGGGATATTTTTTGATTGGGATTGATAAGATATTTTTCCATAATAACAGCCTCCGTTAGGAAATTGCTTGTATTTTATTCATTATAACAGCAAACACTGAACAAATAAATAGTTTTTTGAATTTTTTTGCTGCTTTGGGTCGGAAAAAATATTAAAATAACTCTTGACAACGGCGAATTACTTTGATATAATTCCTCTTGCACCTGCGGATGTAGCTCATCTGGTAGAGCGCCACCTTGCCAAGGTGGAGGTAGCGAG
>JAEDGK010000083.1 GCA_016297555.1 Clostridiaceae bacterium | reverse complement strand
ATATAGTTTATTCTTGAAAGTCCGTCATTATCATCAACATAAACCTCGCACACATCAAACCGCATTGTGCTTTTGATTTTTGCATAGGAAAGAAAGCTTTTTGCCGCCGCTTCAACCCTCTGCCTTTTGCCCTCGTCAACCGCTTCCATGGGTCTGACGGCGGTATTTTCGTTTCGTGTTTTGACTTCCACAAAGCAGGTAACTCCGTTTTTTGCCGCTACCAAGTCGAGCTCGCCGAAACGGCAGACATAATTTGAGGAAAGAATGGAATAGCCGTTATCCCGCAGATATCTTGCGGCGTATATTTCGCCCCAAACTCCCGTTTTGTTCTTAATCATTTCTTTTCTCCGACAAAGCTTTTAAGGAACGAGCGGCGGTGGCAGTCGGATATTCCGAATTGCTCCAGCATTTCATAGTGCAGCTTCGTTCCGTAGCCCTTATGCTTTGCAAACTGATATTGCGGATATTTTTTATCCAGAGCAAGCATAAATCTGTCTCTGCTGACCTTTGCCATTATTGATGCCGCGGCAATCGACGGGCTGAGCGAATCGCCCTTGATTATTGTTTCTCCGTCAACCGAAAGCGGCGGCATTCTGTTGCCGTCAATCAGCGCATAATCGGCGGGAACGGAAAGCCCCTCAACAGCCTTTCGCATTGCAAGATATGTAGCTTGAAGTATATTTATTTCATCGATTGTTTTTTCGTCAACGCTCGCTACGCTCCAGCTAACCGCTTTTTCGGCGATAATATCATAAAGAGCCTCCCTTTTCTTTTCGGAAAGCTTTTTGGAATCGTTCAAGCCCTCTATCACACAGCCCTCGGGCAGAATGACCGCCGCCGCAAAAACAGGACCCGCCAAAGGACCTCTGCCCGCTTCGTCAACGCCGCAAATTGATTTATAGCCCTTTTCGGCTGCTGATTGCTCATATTGAAAATCCATATTTTCCTCCTCGTATTTATAAAGGCTGCACGGCAGAAGATTTTGCACGCCGATGCAGCCTTATTTATTAAAGAAACTGTTTGTCAATTACCTTATTTAAAATATCATTGAGATATTGCAGGCTGAAATCGGAGGTTTTGCTCTTAACACCGTGCTTTGAAGCAAGCTCCTCGGTGTAATCCGAAAGCATATACAGTCTGATGTTTGAGCAGCCGTAGCCGTAATGCGTAACAACTCCCGAAAACTTGACATTTTCAATTTCAACCTTACCCGTTGTGTTGTTTTTGACTATCTCAAAATTCAGCATACCGCCGAGCATTCTCGGTCCTCTGTTCTGAGCGGAGATGAAGTTGCCGAGTGAATAAGCTACAAGGGTTTTTCTGCCGTCGCTGTTTGTGATATATTCAACGGGCTGTATTACATGGGGATGAGTTCCGATAATAACATCCGCTCCCCACGAGGCAAGCTTTGCCGCAAGGTCACGCTGATTCTGATTGGGCTCATGCGTATATTCCTCGCCCCAATGAGCGTTCACAACAACAAAATCCGCCGCTTCCTTGGCTTTCATTATCCTTGTCTGCAAAAGCGTTTCATCGCTTGCTCTGACAAGAATGACCTCGGAATCCTGCGGCAAAGAAAGACCGTTTGTGGATTCCGTGAAGCCGATATAGGCAATTTTGACTCCGTTGACCTCATTCATCGGAATATTGTCATAATCCGCCTGATTTAGATATGCTCCCGTGGTTATCGCATTTTTGCTTTTCCAGAAATTAATTGCGGATATCAGACCTTTTTCTCCGCAGTCAAGCGAATGGTTGGTAGCAATATTAAAAACATCAAAGCCGATTTTCAGCATTTCTTCGCCGACTTCAACGGGCGAATTAAACATCGGATAGCTTGAAACATTGTGTTCGGTTGAAATTATCGTTTCCTGATTAAGGATTGCCACATCAGGAGTCTTTATCCTGTCGGCAACATTCTTGTAATCATAGGAAAAATCATAGCCGTTGCTGACCCTTGCCGCCGCCTGCTCATAAACCGTGTCATGAATCAGATTATCGCCCACGGCAACAAAGCTGACCCGTGAAAACAGCTCCTGCTGCTGCGTTGTTGACGGGTCTGCTCCGGGTCGGGCATCCGCGCTGATATCGGGACGCGAATCGCCTCTTGTGAAAAATATAACGCCCAAAGCAATTATATCAAGCACAATAACAACGGCGATGAAAACTGTCATTTTCTTTCTCAAATCATCAACTCCTCGCTCATCAGTCAAGCGTCAGCTTACCGAGCTTTCCGCTTCTGTATTCATCAAGCAGCATAACTGCCGCTCTTTCCGTATCTGTTTCTCCGCCTTTGATGAGCATACCGCGCTTTGCGCCGATAAGTTCAAGCAGCTCATAAGGCTCCAGCTCCTCAAAATCGGAAATTTTGTATCTTTCCGCCAATCTGTCGGGATAATTAACCTGCATAACACGCAGAAGCCGAACCGCAATCTCCTGGCTGTCAAGTATTTCATCCTTGACCGAGCCGATAAACGCAAGCTTAAAGCCCACCTCGGGGTCCTCAAACTTCGGCCAGAGCACGCCCGGAGTATCGAGCAGCTCGATGCCCGAGCCTATCGCAAACCATTGATTGCCGCGGGTAACGCCGGGCTTGTCCGCAACCTTTGCGCGGTATTTGCCCGCCATTCTGTTGATAAAAGAAGATTTGCCCGTGTTGGGAATACCGACAACCATAACTCTCAGAGCCTTGCCCGTCATTCCCTTTTCGGCGTTTGCCTTGATTTTATCCTTTAATATTTCTCTGACTGCGGGCTGAAATTTTTCAAGTCCCTTTCCGCTGCGGCAGTCAACGGGCAAAGCCGTAACGCCCTTTGCGGCAAGCTCCTTTATTTTTTTTGCCGTTGCCCTGTCATCTGCAAGGTCGCATTTATTGAGCAGCACTATGCGCGGCTTTGAGCCGACAATTTCATCAAGCTCGGGGTTTCGGCTGCTCTCGGGAATCCTTGCGTCAACGATTTCGCAAACCGCGTCAACAAGGGCGAGGCTTTCTTTTATCAGCCGTCTGGTTTTCGCCATATGGCCGGGAAACCACTGAACCGTCATTTTTTCATTCATAAATCAACCTATTTTAAACTGACCGAAGGGCTTGACTCTGAAAAGAGCCTTACCCAGAATATATTCCTCTCTGATAAGACCTACGCGCCTGTCTCGGCTGTCGGTCGAATGATTTCGGTTATCTCCCATAACAAAGACATAGCCATCGGGCACGGTTACAGGCTCGGAGAAATCCTCCCTGTCATGCGTTTTGTCATTGATATAAGGCTCGTCAAGCGCCTCGCCGTCAACATAAACAATGCCGTTATTGAAGTCGATATCGATCGTCTGACCGCCCGTTGCGATAACTCTTTTAACAAGCGTATCGGGAATTATTGCGGAAGCATTGGGCTGGCAGGTAACAACAATGTCGCCGCGCTCAGGCTCCGTGTAAATTGCGGAAAGTATTATCCTGTCGGTATCATGAAGCGTCGGCTTCATTGAATCTCCGTTAACCCCAACCGTTCTGAAAATGAAGATGAACGAAACTGCAACCGCAATAATTGCCGTTGCAACAATCGAGGTTAAATCGAAACAGCTTGAAACAAGCTTATCGTTATTCTTTTTTTCCATTGCGTTTTCTTCCATATCCGACACTCCTTTGCCGCTGCCGATTTTATTTCCGGCGGCTCATTAATATATTTTCCATTCGCCCGCAGGATAAATTCTGCCGAGGGCTTTGCCCAAAACATATCTTTCATCTATCAAGCCTATCTTGCTTGAGCGGCTGTCAAGTGAGATATTGCGGTTATCGCCCATAACAAAAATCTTGCCCTCGTCAACCGTCAGCGGAAATTCAACATCATAGCTGAGCTGCGTCGGCTCGGATATATAAGGCTCATTGAGCTTTATTCCGTTAACATAAACCTCGCTTCTCTCGAAATCGATATACACGGTGTCGCCGCCGACTGCGATTACTCTTTTGATTATCGGCACATTGCGCTCCCACGGCTGGGTTACAACAACAATGTCGCCCTGTTCAAACTCTGCTTTGGCTCCCGTGGTTGCCACCCAATCGCCATCGTGCAGGGTCGGATACATCGAATCGCCGTCAACCCCCACAACTCTGAACACCAGCGCAAAAACCAAAAATACAACAAGAACCGCGCCCTTGACCGAATCCGCCATATCGTAAAGAAGCGACAGGAAACCCGAGATTACGGGCTTATCGGCGGCGGGCGGAGCAGGGTTAAATTCTATCCAGAATTCCTCTATTCTGCGCATGATGCTCTCCTTTCTGTGAAAATTCAAGGCTTCAATGTAATTAATTAATAAAATAACAACAAAGGTGTAACAACCGCAAAATTGTTACACCCTCATGCTCATTATCTGATCTGTTCCTTAACCTTTGCAGCCTTACCGACTCTGTCTCTGAGGTAATAAAGCTTGCTTCTTCTTACGCGACCGTGTCTGACGGTTTCAACCTTTGCAACATTGGGGGAATGAATGGGGAATACCCTTTCAATTCCAACGCCGTAAGAAACGCGGCGAACGGTAAAGGTTTCGGAAACGCCCGAGCCCTTGCGGGCGATAACGGTTCCTTCAAAAATCTGAATTCTTTCTTTGTCACCCTCGCGAATCTTGACATGAACCTTAACGGTGTCACCAACTTCAACGCAGGGAAGCTCGGATTTAAGAGAATCCTGAGCAATCAGCTTGAGTGCATCCATTGTAATTTTCCTCCGATTTTTTTCAGATGTTCGTAACTGCGTGAAGCTGAAAGAGGAACACCCGCTTTAATGTTATTAAGCATTAAACCCCGTCTTTGAGAGCCGAAGCCGCAACTGACGGCACAAATGCGAGTAATATAATATCACACAAATTCCGATAATGCAAGCTTTTTTTGCTGATTTTTTAATAATTCAAAATATTTTAATATATAAGCGGTTTTTTCGGCTTATTCAAAGGCTTCAAGAGCCTGCGTAAGAAGCCCCGTTCTGACAATCTCGGTCTTAACGGGCTGCGCCGCAAATTCGGCAAACAGCGCGCTGAGCAGCAGCTCCGCATTCAGATTGACCGTGTTTCCCGCCGCAAGCACCGTGTTTATTTTAACCGATTTTTCCTCTGCGCAAGCGTCAAAAGAGCGAATCATTTCACACAGATTTACTTTTTTTATTCCCTTTTTGCTTCGCTTTTCGGCGTTCAAAACGCCGCCCTCAATAACGCTCGCCGCTCCGCAGGCAAAGCCCTGAGCTTCGCCCTCGTTTTCAAAAACGGCGGTTATTTCATATTTCGCCGCGGCGATTTCGTTGGCTTTCATAATCGGCTCGCGCACATCGGTTATCTCAATGCCGCAGGGCATTACCGCGTTAAGCCTGCTTTTTATTTCTTCAAAAGACATATCCGTTTCAATCCGAATATCCAGCGGCTCGCGCCTGCCCTCCTGACCGAGCGGAAGCGGAAGCAAGAAAGTCATATAAGGATGAGGATTGAAGCCCTCGGTATACCAAAGAGGTATGCCCGCGCGCCTGACCGCCCTTGTCATACAGCGGTTCATATCCAAGTGGGATATGTAGACGGCAAGCCCGTCCTTTTTAAACCACAGTCTTGCCGATTTCATCGCACACACCTCCGTTAAGTCTGTTCGCTCCGCAGCCCGCGCATTTTTCGCGGCAGCAGGCGGTGGTTTCACCCGCGTGAGCCTTTTTGTTTTCATTTATAAGAAAACGCTTTGTAACGCCGTAATCCATATGATCCCACGGAAGAACCTCGTCAAAGCTTCTGCGCCTTGCGGTGTAGAAATACGGGTCAATGCCAACCTCCGCAAAGCTCTCCTCCCACAGCTCGGGCTTGAGATGCTCCGCCCAGCCGTCAAGGCGGCAGCCCTTACGCCACGCCGTTTCAATAACATCGGCAAGGCGGCGGTCGCCTCTTGCAAAAACGCCTTCAAGAAAGCTTGTCCACGGCACATGGCGCGAAACGCTGACCTTTCTCGTCTTAACGCAGGAAACAAGATAATTCTGCTTTTCGATAAGAGTGTCGGGCTTGTCCTGCGGCTCCCATTGGAACGGAGTGAAGGGCTTGGGAACAAGCGAAGCAACGCTGACGCTGACATTCACGCCCTTGCCCTTAGGCTTATCGGGATTTTTATAAAACTCATCAACCACAGCCTGAGCAAGGTCGGCAATTCCGCGGATATCCTCCTCGGTTTCCGTGGGCAGACCTATCATAAAGTAGAGCTTAACTGCAGTCCAGCCGCCCGCAAACGCTTGAGCGGCGGTTGACAGAACCTCCTGCTCGGTTATGTTTTTATTGATAACATCGCGTAAACGCTGAGTGCCCGCCTCGGGCGCAAAGGTAAGACCGCTTCTTCTTACGGCGTTGAGCTTTTCCATAAGCTCCTTGGGGAAGTTATCCGCTCTGAGCGACGGCAGGGAAATGTTAATTTTTTCTTCGAGAGTCCACGGGAGCATATTGGTTATCAGCTTTTCAAGCCCTTTATAGTCGCTCGTGCTCAGAGAGCAGAGAGAAATCTCGTCATAGCCCGTGCTGTCGCATATCGCGCGGCATTGCGCTTCAACCGTTTCGGGAGATTTGCGCCTTAGCGGTCTGTTAATAAATCCCGCCTGGCAGAAGCGGCAGCCCCTTATGCAGCCCCTGAATATTTCAACCGTTGTTCTGTCATGCACCACTTCAAGGAACGGAACAACAAATTCCGACGGAGCGAACATTGAGTCAAGATCGGCAACATTCCGCTTTTCAACCTTTTCGGGCGCGCCGCAGGTGGGAGTGACGGATTTTACCGTGTTATCCTCATTATATTCAACCTCGTAAAGCGACGGCACATAAACGCCTTTTATCCGAGCCGCCGCTTCGAGAAATTCTCTTTTGCCCGCGCCCTTCGCCTTGAATTCTTTCAGCAAATCGATAAGCTCGTTTGTAACCTCCTCACCGTCGCCCGGCAAGGTGATATCAAAGAATTCCGCCATCGGCTCGGCATTGCAAACGCACGCGCCGCCCGCAATAACTATCGGGGTAAGCGACTCCCTGTCTTTCGACCTGACGGGCAGACCCGCAAGATCAAGCATATTCAAAACATTGGTATAGCTCAGCTCATACTGCATGGTAAAGCCGATAATGTCAAAATCTCGAATCGGATCTCCGCTCTCGAGCGCATAAAGCGGAATTGAATTTTCGCGCATTATCTGCTCCATATCAACCCACGGTGCAAAAACTCTTTCGCACCACGCGTCCTTTCTCGCATTGACAAGGGAATAAAGGATTTTCATTCCGAGATGCGACATTCCTATCTCATAGGTGTCAGGGAAACAAAACGCATAGCGAATATCAACCGCCGATTTATCTTTTACTATGCTGTTAAGCTCGCCGCCCGTGTATCTTCCGGGCTTTTGCACCTTGAGCAAAAAGCTTTCAAGTTCTTTGGGATACATAAACGCTCTCCTGTTCTTTCACAAACGCTTTATTTTATATCCCGTATATCATATCACACTGCGTTGAAAAAATCTATATTGATTTAGAAACATTTTCGGGTCAGATTTTTACATTTTTTATTCCGCCTCTTTCCGTAAAGCCGACCGCCGCAAGGTAACACGAGGCGGCAATGAGAGTTATGTTGCCGCTTTTGAGCAGAAGCGCAAGCCCCGCCGCCGCCATCGGCAGAAGAACTGCGGCGGAAATCCAAAAGCATATTTTTTCCGCCCTGTCTTCATCGGTAAATCTGCAAAGCGCAAAAAACAGTATGTTTCCGCCGTCAAGCGGTCTGCACGGGAGCATATTGAACAAGCCCACGAAAAGACTGATAACGGCGGCTGCCCTCGCTTTTTCTCCGAAAGGAAAAAATGCGGCGGAGAGCAGAGCGTTGGCGGCAGGACCTGCGGCATAAATCAATATTTCCTCTGTTTTTCCGCAGACGCAGGAAAATCCGCGTTCCAGCTTAACGCCGTAAAACGAAAGCACAACCGAAGACGGGCGTTCACCCGCAATCCACAGGCAAATAATATGCCCCGCTTCGTGAACCATACAGCAAAACAGGGCGCAGGCGCACACTCCGCTCTCATCGAGAATAAGCGTGAGCGTTACGGCGGCGGCAAAAGACATATCGATTTTAAGGGCTGTTTTGCCCAGATTAATCTTCATCGGCATTTTCGGGATAAAGCAGAGGCTCGGGATTTACCCTGACCCCGTTAATCCTGACCTCAAAGTGAAGATGCGGTCCGGTTGACCAGCCGGTTGAGCCGACAAGCCCTACGGTTTCGCCCTGCCTGATAACCGCACCGTCGGTAACATATATCTCGGAAAGATGGCAGTAATAAGTATAGAATTTTTCGGAATGCTTCATCAAAACATAATTGCCCCAAACATCGCTGCTGCCCGTTTCGGCAATTTCGCCGTAAAACGCGGCTGAAACGGGAGTTCCCTCTGCGGCGGCTATATCAAGACCCGTATGAAAACCGTAATTTCCGGAAACGGGATTTGTTCGGTATCCGAATTTTGAAGTTATTCTGCCGCCCTTGACGGGCATAACGGGAGCCACGCTGACATAATAGGGCGCAAACGATGTTCCTTTTGCCGCTTCGCGCTTTTCCAAATCCTCTCCGCCCGAGCCGCCGCTCACTATCTCTCCCACGGCAACGGTTTCGCCCGTTTCATCGCTCGTTGCCTCAAACGAGCTGACCGAAAAATCCTCGGTTATTTCGGCAATTTCGGTTTCGGCAGGCTTTGTTTCCTGAGCTTCTTCATGAGCTGTTTCTGCAACGGAAACAGGCTTGAAAACGAATTCGGCGGCGCTTTTAAGCTGCTTTGCCATTTCGCTCGCCGTCATATTTTTTTGCATTATTCTGCCGTAATCCTCTTTCATATCGGCAAAAACCGACGGGCTTATTTTGGAAACCAAAAAAATGCCCGAAACAATCAGAATACACAGCACGCTTTGAAGCAAAATCAACCTTATTAAATAATCGGTTTTTGTTTTTTCGCGCGCTCTTCCGCTTCTTCTCGCAGGAGCGTCCTCATCGGTAAATTTAAATCTGCCGCGGTATTCCTCCCTCTCGGGTCTGACGGCAGACGGATATTGAAAATCGTGTTCCAAGTCATATTCCCCCGTCCTGTTGAATTTATCAAAAAATCTTTCAGCTTAAATATATGATAAACCTGCGGGAAAATAT
>JAEDGK010000082.1 GCA_016297555.1 Clostridiaceae bacterium | reverse complement strand
TTATTCTTCGGACTTCTTATGTGCTATGTTATACATAACCTGCATAACAACAACCGTTATCGCAACGCCGCCTATCATAAAATAGAGATACATATTTTTGATGTTCTCGGCGGTCTGCGCCGTCTGAGCCGCTCCGAGCGACTCAACATAGCCGCAAGCGCTGAGTGCAAGCGCGGCTATCGAAGCTCCCACACCCTGGGCAAGCTTTCTGAAAAACGAATAAAGCGCATAAAGCGAGCCTTCGTCGCGGCTGCCCGTCTTTTCGTACTGATAATCGATGCAGTCAACCACAATCGCCCATACAACGATGTTGAAAACAGCATTGCTTGTATAAAGGAACATAAGCCCTATTATCCATATGGGCACGGAGGACGGCGAGTCGGGAGAAAGAGGAAGCAAACGCACGATTACGCCCGCAACAAGGCTGATAGCCGAAGTTATAACGATAAACTTCTTCTTTCCGATTTTTCTCGTTATTTTTCCGACCAGCGGCATCATAAGCAAGAGCGGAAGATAGGACACGATGTTCACAAACGCAAGAATATTTGTGTTATGAAAATAGGATTGGAAAATAATTGTGTTTGTTGAGGTCATCGACATAAAGCAGATAATCTGAACAAAGGTTACTATCGTTGCCGCAAGCAGAGGGCGGTTTTTGAAAAAGCCCTTTATTGTGTAAAGATAATTAAATTTTCTTTTCGGGGTTTCTATGTGAATTCTTTCGGTGACAAGCAGCCTTGTGAGCAGAAAACCGAAAAATCCGATAACCGAGCAGATAAGCGCAATCCAGACGAATTTGCCGCCGATGAGATTGTCATTATCATCATAAACAATCAGGGGCAGAAGCATAAGAGGTCCCTGAGCAATACCCGCGCCTATGCTTCTGAAGGTTGAAAGAGAGGTGCGCTTGTCGGGATCGTCCGTTATGCAGGCGTGCAAAGCGCCGTAGGGAACATTTGCCATGGTGTAGGCAACCGACCAGACCATATAAGCGACAAGGCAGAAAATGACCTTGAAGGTATAGCCCATATTCACTATTGGCAGGAAGGTCAGAGTTGTGCAGATTATCAGCAGAACGGAGCCCATTGTTATCCACGGCATAAACTTGCCGCTTTTGCCGACTTTGGTGTTATCGACCATTCCGCCGATAATCGGGTCGTTGATGGCGTCCCACACCTTTGAAACAATGATTATCCACGCCCAGTCGGTCATTTTAACGCCGATATACTGGGTGTAAAAAAGCATCATATAGTTGGTGATAAGGGCAAAGCACATATTGCAGCCGAAATCACCCATCGCATATCCGAATAAGTCTCTTTTGCCGAAGGGCCGAAGCTCTTTTGTCATATTATTTCTCCTTTTCAATGGTTTGGAGGAACTGATTTGCAAGAGAAATATAATTCTCCGCGCCGAGCTTTGAGGCTATTTTGCTTATGGGTTTGAGCGGAAGCTTGCCGAGAGGCTTGAGAACGGGCATATCAAGAGAAATGCCGACATGGTTTTTGATGAGCTTCTGAACCTCGGGGTTGAAAATAATTTCACCGAGACTGTCGTTGAGCGAAAGCCTTGCGGGGTCTATCTCATCGCCCGCGCCGAACCAGTTACGAACAAAGGTTTCGCCGCCCTCGGGAAGCTTATATGAGGGATTGGGAACATCCGTGCCGTTAACCTTTATCTCGTGGGTGCAATCACCCGAAACAGCCGTGATAACATTTTCGCCCTGATTGATAACGGCGTCAAATTCAAAAATCTTATCGCCCGAAAGCTCGGTTTTCTCGCCGTTTACGGTAAGAGTTACGCTTTCGCAGTTTGAATAAACCTTGATTTTCTGCGCGCCTACGGGTCTGTCAACAAATCTCTCGCCCGCTATATGAACAAATTTCTCGTCTGACCAGAAAGCCTTATATACATAGAACGAATCTTTTTTGATTTTGCGGTCAATGGTAACAAGACCCTTATTGTTGCGCCCGCGCACTCCGCCCTCGTTTCTTTTTGCGGAGCCGAAATCAAACATATTCCATACATAGGAGCCCCAGAGCCACTCGCGCTCCGTGAGAGCTTTTATATAATGCTCATGGTAATATGCCTGATATTCCTCGGAATAATCACCCTGAACAGGCTGTGCCGAATGGAGAGTAGTTATTCCCTCGGCGCCGTATTCCGATATGCAGAGCTTGATATTCGGCTTCTTTTCATGGAAATCGTCAAGCCATTTATCAATTCCGTCAACCGTCTGAACATACCAGCCGAAATACTGATTGTAGCCGAGAATATCGGTTATCTCGTTGAGCTTTGAGCTTATCGGGCAGAAGGTAACCTGAGCGCAGGCGGTGGGTCTTGTGGAGTCAAGGCAATGGGCAATATTATTAAGCTCGCTTATTCCGCTGATAAGCCCCGAAGCCGCGCCCGCTATCGAAATTTCGTTTTCAATGCTCCAGCAATAAATTGAGGGATGATTGTAATTCTGCCTTATAAGCTCCTCAAGCATAAACTTTGCCTGATCCTGCTTCTTTTTGCTGAATTTTGAAATAACGGGAATTTCCGCCCAGACGAGGAAGCCCTCCTCGTCGCACATTTTATAGAATTTCTCGTCGTGCTGATAGTGGGCAAGCCTTATGGAATTTGCGCCCACTTCTTTTATTATCTCGATATCTTCTTTATGCTCGGCGGCAGTCAAGGCATTTCCGATATCCTCTCTGTCCTGATGTCTTGAAACTCCCTTGAGCTTCAGATGTTCGCCGTTGAGGAAAAAGCCTTTTTCGCTGTCAAACCGGAATTCACGCAGACCGAAGCGCTCGCTAACCTCGTCGATAACCTCGCCGTCTCTGAGCAGCCTTGCCGTCATTGTGTAAAGATAGGGGTTTTTCATTCCGTTCCAGAGCACGGGCTCCTCGATCAGAAGCTTGACCGCTTCGGTATCGGCATCCGCCGAGGTTTTGGCAACCTCGTTGCCCTGAGCGTCTGTTATTATAAATTCTTTGGTCAGTCCCTTGCTGCTGCCCTCAACATAGCTTTTAACAAAAACTCTGCCGTCTGCCTTGGGAGTGATGTAAATTCCGCTGCGGCTCATATCGAGCAGGGAAAAATGCGAGCGGTCAACATCACTGATAATATTGACATCGCGGTAAATTCCGCCGTAGAAGGTGAAATCCGCCATCTGCGGATAAAGATATTCGTTCTCGCTGTTGTCAACAATAATTCTGATAACATTCATATCGGAGTTGATAAAATCGGTTATCTCGAAGCGGAACATTGAATATCCGTTTTCATGGCTGCCGATATAAACGCCGTTTATGAAAACCTCGCAGACAGTGTTTGCACCGTTGATTTCAAGATAAACCCTGCCCTCAAAGCTCGGGATTACTCTTTCGTAAACGCATCTGCCTCTGTAATAGGTTTCCTCCGCGCCCTGACCGTCAAGCCCGTTCCAGGTATGGGGCAGAGATATCTTTTGGGTTATTCCGTCCTTGGTGAAATCCCAGCCCTGATTGATATTTGTTATCTTTCTCATTTTTCTCTTTTTCCTTTCAGCGGTTTTTGGTTAAATTGCCGTGTCTTTTTATAGTATAATCGATACAATTAAAAAAATCAAGTAGCGCCGACAGTACAATATCAGGAAAAAGTGCAAAAATTTAAGAGCCCTTTGCCGCGGGGCAAAAGGCTCTTAGCTGTTTTTTCAATTCAACCTTAGGCAGAAATTATGCTTTTTTCTTTGTTGCCGTTCTGATAAGCAGGAGAGTCGCAACCATAAGAACAATTCCTATGGGAAGAACAATATATACCGTCTTTACAAAGCCTGCAATTATATAGGTAACAAACGAAACTCCCGCAACCGTGAGCGCATAGGGAAGCTGAGTTGAAACATGGTTGATATGGTTGCTCTGGCTGCCTGCGGAAGCCATAATCGTTGTGTCCGAAATGGGAGAGCAGTGGTCGCCGCAGACCGCGCCCGCCATACAAGCAGAAATAGCAATGATGGTGAGAGGATTGGTTGCCTCAAATACGCTGAGAACAATGGGAATAAGGATACCGAAGGTTCCCCATGATGTGCCTGTTGCAAACGAAAGACCGACGGCAATAACAAAGATGATTGCGGGAAGAAGCGCCTGGAATGCACCTGCGCTGCCTTCAACAAGCTGAGAAATGTAAATCTTTGCGCCGAGGCTGTCCGTCATGGCTTTAAGAGTCCATGCACAGGTAAGAATAAGGATTGCGGGAACCATTGCCTTAAAGCCCTCGGGCAGAGAAGCCATGGCGTCTTTAAAGCTGATAACTCTTCTGATAACAAGGTAAGCAACCGCAAATATTATGGCAACTGCCGAGCCGATAACAAGACCGACGGATGCGTCAGAATTTGAGAACGCGGCAATAAAGCCCTCGCCGTCAAAGAAGCCGCCCGAATAAATCATACCTATAACACAGGCGATAATAAGAACAACAATGGGAAGAACAAGGTCGATAACCCTGCCCTTGGGATTAGCGTCATCGCCGTCCTTTGAATTTTTGAAGGTTTCGGCATCGCTTGTGAAGAGGTCGCCGTTTTCAACAGCGTTTCTTTCATGAAGCTTCATCGGGCCGTAGTCAAACTTCATAAGAGTGATGGCAACCATCATTACGATGGTGAAAAGTGCGTAGAAGTTATAGGGAATTGCCTGAACGAAAAGGCTGATTCCGTTCTCTGCGCCCGCGCCTCTTGCAAAGCCTGCAACTGCCGCCGCCCATGAGGAAATCGGGGCGATAATGCATACGGGAGCCGCCGTTGCGTCGATAAGATAAGCGAGCTTTGCTCTTGAAACCTTCTTTTCATCACATACGGGTCTCATAACGGAGCCGACTGTGAGGCAGTTGAAATAGTCGTCAACAAAGATAAGGCAGCCGAGAAGAACGGTTGCAAGCTGTGCGCCGACTCTTGTTTTGATATGCTTTGATGCCCAGCGACCGAAAGCGGCAGAGCCGCCCGACTTGTTCATCATCGAAACAAGTGCGCCGAGAAGAACAAGGAATACTATTATGCCCATATTGTAGCTGTCCGAAAGGCTGGAAACAAAGCCGTCAAACAGAACATGGTTCATTGCCGTTTCAAAGTTTCCGCCGGCATAAATAAAGCCGCCTACAACAATACCGATAATGAGTGAAGAATAAACTTCCTTTGTGATAAGAGCAAGAACGATTGCAATTACGGGGGGAAGAAGTGAAAGGATTGAAGCATAAGAGCTTATGCTTTCACGAACCTTTGCGATGGCTGCGGCTACATGAGCCTCAAAGCCCGGGTCATTGGTAAGGTTGTCCGCATAATTGTCAACATAAGCATGAGCCGAGTCACCGTCGGAAAGGTCGTATTCGCAAATCTCTCCGTCAACATCAACCGCAAACGCGCTTTCAGCCTGAACAGCCGCGTCATCTGCAACGGCAGTCAACAGCACGGCGTCCTCAACAGGCTCTCCCTGCTCCTCGGGAGCATCTGCTGCCTGACTTACGGCAGCATCGGGTGCGGCAACAGGATCCGCTTCATCGGCAAATGCCGCAAAGCAGAACAAAGAGCCGAGAATGGCGATAACCATACATATCGCCGCAAATCTTCTCTTGTTTGTCATTTGAATTCCTCCGTTTAAAAATTAAAAGCTCCGATATGAGCCGCGGCTGCATATCGAAGCAAAAAAATCATAAAAAATTTTTTTGATAGCGCTCCACAACCGTGACAGTCCGATACATATTTTGCATCGACCCAGCAAACGCCGCCTCGGGCAGGCAAGCGCTCACTTCGGCAAAAGCCCCTTTTGCAAAGCTCCCGTTTCCCGAATGGAGCAAGCTACTCTTAGCTTCTGCACCTCTATCATACTTTTTTAATTACTCATTGACATTAACACAAAAGGCATTTATTGTCAAGAAAAATTTAACAACTTTTTAACAAATCGCAAATTTTTTCGCTTAACTGCGACAATTCGCGCATATCCAGCTCCTCCGCACGCACGGCGGGAGGCAAGCCGCACTCTGCAATCGCGCGGGCGGCAAGCTCCTTCGGAATACCCATTCCGGAGCTTATTGAATTTGCCGCCGTCTTTCTTCTCTGACCGAAGGCGGCGTGAACCATTTTGAAAAACATTTTTTCATCGGTCAGCTCCGTTTCGGGCTCTTTGCGGATATCCATTCTGATAACGCTGCTGTCAACCTTGGGCGCAGGCATAAAAGAGCCTGCCGAGACATCAAAAAGCTTTTCCGCCCGTGCATAATAATCAACCGCCACCGTAACCGCTCCCGAAAGCCTGCTTCCGACGCGGGCACACAGCCTTTGAGCCGCCTCTCGCTGAACCATAACCGTTATCGCCTCAATCGGCAGTCTGCTTTCAAGCAGGGTCATAATAACGGGCGAGGTGATATAGTAAGGCAGATTTGCACAGACACAAACGGGCATTCCGTCAAACTTCTCTTTAATCAGAGCGGCAAGGTCGGTTTTGAGCACATCCTGATTGATTATTTCTATATTGTCAAAATCTTTGAGAGTTTCGCCGAGAATGGGCAGCAGTCTTTTGTCAAGCTCAATGCAGACCACTTTTTTTGCAAGCTTTGCAAGCTCCGCAGTCAGCACGCCTATGCCCGCGCCTATCTCAATAACGCCGCTGTCGGCGTCAATGCCGCTTTCCGCAGCCATTCTCGGGCAGACCGACGGATTTATTATGAAATTCTGACCGAGCGATTTTGAAAAGTGAAACCCGTGGCGGGCAAGTATTTCCTTTATTGTTCCGACATCCGTTAAATTATACATCACAGCAGCCTCGTATCGTTAATAATAAGCTCAAAATCGCAGCCCAAAAACTCTGCCGACTTTTTGCAAAGCACCATTCTTTCAAGAAAGATTTCAAAATAATCCATAACCGCGCACACAAGCGTGTCTATTTTGAGTGTTAAGCATATCATCTTCTTCTCGGCGTTTATATCAAGCTTTGAGTTGGAAACCGCATAATTAACCCTGTCGTGAATATCGGTTGAAACCGTTTTTTTGTTTCTGACTCTCGATGTTCTTACATCGCTTTTATCCGCAAGAATAAGCGCCGCGGCAATGGGAGTTACCGCCGCCGCAGTCTTTTCGTCGTGATGACCGATGGCGGTTGTAACCTTTATTACTTCGTCAACGGGAAAATTTCTCGCTCTCAAAAGCTCAAAGGCAAGGAACGCGCCGCTCTGCGCGTGGTCGCAGCGGTTGACGCAGTTGCCGATATCATGGAGCAGACCGGCTATTTTGGCAAGCTCACATTCGCGCTCGCCGTAGCCGAGAGTTCTCAGAATTCTGCTTGCATCCTCACCCGTTTTAACGGCGTGCGCCATTCCGTGCTCCGTAAAGCCGAGCGCTCCGAGCACATCGTTTGCCGCTCCGACATAGCTTAATATTTCTTCATCTTTCCTCAAATTTTCATAGCTTAACAAAAAAAACACACCCTTTTTGCAAAATATTGTTGACACTTCCGTTGATTTTTTGAAAAATATATAATATCATATAATTTGAATATATTTCATCACAATCCTTGGAGGGATATGCAATGTCAATTCTTGTTACAGGCGGTGCCGGATTTATCGGCTCACACACCTGCGTTGAGCTTCTTAATGCGGGATATGACACCATTATACTTGATAATCTCTGCAACAGCAAGAGCGAAAGTGTAAAACGAATTAAAGAAATTACCGGCAAAGATGTCAAATTCGTCAAATGCGACATCCGCGACCGCGCCGGACTTGACAAAATTTTCTCAGAAAACAAAATAGACGCCGTTATTCACTTTGCAGGTCTTAAATCCGTTCCCCAAAGCTGCAAAGAGCCTCTTGAATATTATGACAACAATATCGGAGGAACAGTCACGCTCTGCGAAGCCATGGCGGCGGCAGGCTGCAAAAAAATCGTTTTCAGCTCCTCCGCAACGGTTTACGGAAGCGAAAATCCGTCACCGCTCAGAGAAGATATGCCCGAGGGAAAGACAACCAATCCTTACGGCACCACAAAGCTTTATATTGAAAGGATTCTTAAAGACACCTATGCCGCCGACAACGAGTGGAGCGTTTGCCTGCTGCGTTATTTCAACCCCATCGGCGCCCACAAGAGCGGCAGAATAGGCGAAGACCCCAACGGAATACCCGCAAACCTTGTGCCTTATATAACTCAGGTTGCCATCGGCAAGCTTGACCACCTTAATGTTTGCGGCAACGATTATCCCACGCCCGACGGCACGGGAATCAGAGACTATATCCATGTTGTTGACCTCGCCCTCGGTCACATAAAGGCGGTTGAAAAGGTTCTCGGCGAAACGGGATGCAGCACCTATAACCTCGGCACGGGAAAGGGCTACAGCGTTCTCGATCTTGTTAAAGCTTTTGAAAAAGCCTGCGGCAAAAAAATCAAATACGAAATTGCTCCCAGAAGAAGCGGCGATGTTGCCATATGCTACTCCGACCCCACAAAGGCAAAGCAAGAGCTCGGCTGGAGCGCAACGCGCGACCTTGATGAAATGTGCGAGGATTCATGGCGCTGGCAGTCAAACAATCCCAACGGGTTTGAGGACTGATAAGCCTCGCTTGAAAGGTTAAAAATAAATGAAAAATTATATTTGGGATTTTGACGGAATGCTTTTTGACAGCTATCCTCACATAACCTCGGCGTTTTTAAAGGCTCTCGGTGAGCACGGCAAAACGCCCGATTATGACGAGGCAAAGGCTCTGCTTGAAACTTCGTATGCAACAGCATATGAATTTTATGCGGTTACCGAAGAAGAAAAAGAGGCTTTTCGCCGCTATGAGCATAACTATAACCTGCGACCGATTGCCCTGCCGTTTGAAAACACGCTTAAAACAGTTGCCCTGCTTTACGAAAACGGAAAAAGGCATTTTCTTTATACACACAGGGGCAGGGAATCCTCTCAGCACTATCTTGAAGAACACGGCTTAAAAAAATACTTCACCGCGTTTGTTGACTCCTCGGCAGGCTTTCCCGCAAAGCCCGCCCCCGACGCGATTAATTGGATTTGCTCCCAATACGGGCTTGACAAAGGCGAAACGGTTATGGTCGGCGACCGTGAAATAGATGTGCTTTCGGGCATAAATGCGGGCGTATTCGGATGCCTTTTCACAAAAAAAGAAAATCCGATAACCGCCGCAAATTTCGTTATCAGCGATATTTCACAAATTTTAAAAATTGATGAAAAATA
>JAEDGK010000081.1 GCA_016297555.1 Clostridiaceae bacterium | reverse complement strand
GGGAACATATCAACGGGGCAGATTTTTTTGACCTTATAGCCGCCGTCGGTCAGGAATTTCAAATCCCGTGCAAGGGTTTCGGGGTTGCAGGAGATATAAACAACGGTTTCGGGTGCGGCTTTAATGAGCGAGGATAAAAATTTGCGGCTGCTGCCGGAGCGGGGAGGATCCATAAAAACGGTGTCAAATTTTTCACCGTTTTCCGCAAGCTCTCTCATAAAATCGCCTGCGTCCGCACAATAAAAACGGGCGTTTTTTGCGCCGTTGCGCTTGGCGTTGGATATGGCGTCCTTTACGGCGTCGGGGTTAAGCTCAACGCCGATAACCTGCCCTGCGGATTTGGCGGCGACAAGTCCGATTGTTCCTATTCCGCAATATGCGTCAAGCACAACGGAGCTTTTGTCAAGCCCTGCGAGCTGCATTGCCTTGCCGTAGAGCTTTTCGGTCTGAACGGGGTTGATTTGGTAAAACGATTTCGGAGAAATCCGAAAAACGCATCCGCAAAGGGTGTCTTCAATATATCCGCTGCCGAAAAGCACTTCTTCACGCTCTCCGAGCACTAAATTTGTATCTTTCGGATTGATGTTTAAAACAACCGTGGTTATTTCGGGGTGCTTTTCAAGCAGGGCGGCGGTGAATTTTCTCTTGATGGGGAAATATGCGCTCGCGCCCACGAGCACAACCATAACCTCGCCGCTTGTAAAGCCCCTTTTGACGAGAACATGGCGCAGAAAGCCCGTGCCTCTGTCCTCGTCATAGGTCTGAATTTTGAATTTGGGCAGCATTTCGCGGATATCAACGATGATTTTATCGGCTGTTTCGTCCTCGGTCATACATGAGTCAACGGAAACTATCCTGTGACTTCCCGACTGGTAAACGCCCGAGATGATTTTGCCGCTTTTGGTTCTGCCGAATGCCGCCTGAACCTTGTTTCGGTAATGATAGGGATTATCCATGCCGATTATTTTTTCAACCTTGCCGAATTTTTTCAGCAGGATTTCGCACCTTGCCTGCTTCCAGCGAAGCTGGCGGTCATAGCTCATATTCTGGAGCTGACAGCCGCCGCATTTTTTGGCAAGCGGGCAGGCGTCGGGATTGGATTTAAGATTTGAAGTTTGCGACATGGAGTTACCTCAATTCGGTTTTATTTTTTAGTCCTCGTCTCTGTCAACAAGGAATTTCTTTTCCTTTTCGTCAAGGTCGAGCCCGATTGTTCCGCCCGGATTCATCAGGTAATCGGGGTCGAAATAGTCTTTGAGAACGCGGAAAACGCCGTATTCCTTTTTGCCGACATAGCCCTCAAGCCACGGCGCAAACATTTTGCCTATGCCGTGATGGTGGCTTATTGCAGCTCCCGATTTCTGAATGGCATCAAGTATTGTTGTGTGATAAGCCTTGAATTCGTCGGCATCGCTCATCTTGGTGATAAATATGAAATAGAGGTTTGCGCCCTGCGGATAGCAATGGCTCATATGAGTTGTAACTATCGTATTGGGCAGAGCGTGGCAGACCTCGCGCACATCTTTGTGAACCTGCGCCATATTTGACCAGTTGACGGTACATTCGAGAGTATCGGTGCAAACGCCGAAATCCATCATTGCATCACGCAGATAGGGGTCGGTGAAGCGACCGTGCTCCCAGCTCTTGCAGACGAATGAGGTCAAGGTCATTGCGCCGAATTTTCTTGCTATTCTTGCAATATTCTTTGCAACATTCTTTGAAAAACCCTTTTCGCCGTCGGTGAAGCCGAGGAAAAGGCAACGCTCCATATCCTTGTAGCCGAGCTTTTCAAGCATGGGATGAAGCGGGGTTTCGTCAACATTGTAAAGGCGGAGCATCAAATTTGTTTCTTCGGGGTCGGAAAGGCGGAAAACCGATGAATAGCCGCATTCGCACTGCATCATTTCTCTTGCGGCAGCCATGCCTGTTTCCCAATCCTTGAAAATATATGAAAATCTCTTGCGGTTTTCGGGCATATAGCGGAAAACTTTGAGGGTAACCTCGGTCAGAACGCCGAAGGTGCCCTCCGAGCCCATCATAATCTGGTTGAGGTTGGGACCGGTCGCCTCTCTGGGATAGCGGCTGGTTTTAATTGTGCCGATGGGAGTGGCATATTTCTGAGAAAGAACGATATCGGCAATCGTGCCGTAATATGTGCTGTTCTGACCCGCGCCTCTGGTAACAACCCAGCCGCCCACGCTGCTGAATTCAAACGACTGCGGGAAATGACCGCAGGTGTAGGCTCTTTTTGCACCGAAGTTTTTGACGGCTTCATTAAGAGTTTTCTCAAGCTGAGGGCCGCTCATACCTGTCTGAACGGTTATTGTCTGGTCAATTTCGTTGAAATTGATAACCTTGTTGTAGCGCAGGCGCATATCCATTGAAACGCCGCCCTTTATCGGCTCAACGCCCCTTGTTACGGAGCTTCCGCCGCCGTAAACATAAAGAGGAATTTTGTTTTCAACGCAGTATGCAACGCATTTCTCAATCTGCTCCGCCGTATCGGGATAGACAACAACATCGGGCAGAGAGTCAAAACGCTTCTGCCTCATTCTCATAAGGTCATAGGCGGTCTGACCGTAGGCAACGGAAAGGCGGGCATAATCCTCGGTTGTTACAAATCTTTCGCCGAAGATTTCTTTGAGCGCATCGATATGCTTTTGTTCGAGCTTTGAGGGAATGTCAAGCTTTACCTCGTCCATACCGATATCGCCGCAGTAGCTTTTGAAATCGTCGTCGGTCATCTTGAAGGTCTGCTTCATCATTTTGTAAAGCGATTCCTTGGGGTATTTTACAAACTCGGGGTCGCCCCATCTGAAAATTGAACGGTAAGAGTTTGACGGCGCGGGCTCCTTGACCCACTTAGGCTCGAAGCCCTTATAAGGTTTTGTGCTCATTCTGCTGCCTCCTTTAATATACTTGCGGTTGCAATGACATCAACGCCCAATCCGAGAACATTCTCAATAACGATGTCGCCTCTGCCTATTCTCTCTTTCACAACCACTTTGTTTATTTCTTGCATAACATCAAAAATTTTATCCTTGGGAATATCCGCCGAAACGCGCACGGGTAAAACGGGAGCTTCCTTAAAAGCCGTTGCAACCGTTGAGCAGATTGTTCTCATTGGCATGGTTTGCTCGGCTACGGCAAAATCTCTGCCCCTTTTGCAGAAATTGCCCGTTACCTCGTATTCGCCGTTGTTTTCGGTTACTTCCATTGTGCAGCCGCGCGGGCAGACAATGCAGACCAGCTTGCTCATTTGCCGTTCACCTCTATTTCTGCGGTAATCGGGGACGAGCCGTCAAGCTTATCCCTTGAAAAATCAACCGTCAGGCGCTCCATTTCGGGCGGGCGCAGGAACGGATATTTTTTCTCCGCAATGATTTTTTCGCCGCTCTTTATTATCAGCTTGCAGGAATTCAGCTCCTCGCGGCTTCTGAAATAAACGACTGTTTCGCTGTTGTCGCTTTCAAGGTCGATGCTCTGCGGCACGATGTAAAGCAGATTGCCGCCCGCCTTGACGGGGACAATGCTGCGCTTTTTAAGGCTGTATTCCGCCGCGGCTCTGCCTGCCTGCTCTCCGCTTTCGGAAACATAATCAACAAGGTCGTTAACATGGAGCGCATTTCCGCAGGAGAAAACACCCTCAACGCTCGTCATAAGGCTGCCGTCGCAAACGGGGCCTTTTGTTTTGGGGTCAAGCTGAACGCCGAGGCTTTCCGCAAGCTCGTTTTCGGGAATAAGTCCGACGGAAAGAATAAGTCCGTCACATTCAACGGTTTCCTGCGTGCCGTCAATCGGCTGCATTTTTTCGTCAACCTTTGATATTTCAACCGCCGTCAGTCTGTCCGTTCCGAAAACCCTTGTAACCGTGTGGGAAAGATAGAGGGGAATTCCGTAATCGTGCAGGCATTGGTGTATGTTTCTTGTAAGACCCGAGGGGGTGGGCTTTGCCTCATAAACGCCGAGAACCTTTGCTCCCTCAAGCGTTAAGCGGCGAGCCATAATCAGCCCGATATCGCCCGAGCCGAGGATTACGCATTTTTTGACGGGCAGCTCTCCGAGCAGGTTGGTGAAATGCTGAGCCGTGCCCGCCGTGAAAACGCCCGATGGGCGCGTGCCGTGGATTGAAACCTGCTTTGCGGTTCTTTCGCGGCAGCCCGTTGCGAGAATAAGCGTTTTTGAGCGGAGAGTCTGAGCACCCGAACGGTTGACAACGGAAATGTCAAAGCCGCCGTCGGTTTTTTGGATTTTTGTAACAAAAGTAAGCGTCAGAGCTTCAATGTTTTCTTTTCTGAATTCGTCTATAAATATCTCGGCATATTCGGGACCCGAAAGCTTTTTGCCGAAGCGCACAAGCCCGAAGCCGTCGTGAATGCATTGCTTGAGTATGCCGCCCAAACGCGCTTCACGCTCGATAAGAATTACCTTTGCGCCTTTTTTATGAGCTTCGATTGCCGCGGCAAGCCCTGCGGGACCTCCGCCGATAACGGCGACATCATATATCATTCAAGCTCACCGCCTTTCGTTTTGCCGTAGCTGATAACGGATTCCGAGCCGCTCTTGCGAACCTGAGAAACGGGTATTCCCTGATGCTCGGCTATGATTTTTGTGACGAGAGGGGAGCAGAAGCCGCCCTGGCATCTGCCCATTCCCGGGCGCAGACGCTTTTTGATACCGTCAACAGTCGGCACACAGAGGGGAGAATTGAGAGCGTCTGTTATTTCGCCCTTGCTTATTTCCTCACAGCGGCAGACGATTTCGCCGTAATCGGGATTTTTCTTTATCATCTCGGCGCGCTCGCTCTCGCTCATTTCACGCAGAACCGGAACGCCCTTTCTGATGGGATTGTAATCGGGATTCTTCTTAACGGCAGTTTCTCCGCCGAGCATTTCAACAGCCATTTTTTCAATGTCGAGCGCAACGGCGGGAGCGGTTGTAAGCCCGGGCGACTGAATACAGGCGCAATGAATGAGGTTGGCGGTTTTTCTGCCCTTTTCGATAACGAAATCTTCCTCAAAATTCGGAGCGCGCACACCCGTGAAATAAGTTATGATATCTCTTTCGGTAAGGTCGGGAGCCGTGCCGCGCTGCTTTGCGAAAACCGTGTTGATGCTTTCGCGGTTGGTCGCAAAATTCTCTTTTTCATAGGTTTCAACGGCGTCGGGACCTGCAAGAATGTTGCCGTGAACGGTGTTGAGCAGTCCGCCGCCCTTAGTGTGAGAATGTGAAAGCTCAAGCTTCTTTATTGACGCGATTGACGACATCAGCGAGCCGGCTTTTTTATCGAGAATGGAGTTAGTGCCGCGGCGGGGATGGATTGAATAAAATCTGTCGCCCGCCATTTTGGCAATATCCTCGGCAAAAACGCCTGCGGCGTTGATAACGATTTTGGGATAAACCGTGCCTCGGTTGGTTTCAACCGAGATTATTTTGCCGTCCTTAACCTCCATGCCCGTGACCGCCGTGTTGAGCGAAATTTTTGCGCCGTTCATAACGGCGTTTTCACCGTAAGCAATCGTCAGCCCGTAGGGGCAGACGCAGCCTGCCATGGGGTTATATATTGCATAGCAGAAGTCCTTGTTGAAATTAGGCTCGCGGCGTTTCAGCTCCTCGCCCGAAATCAAAACGGAATCGTCAATTCCGTCTATGTGCTTCCTTTTCCATACATAAATGCGAACCAGCGGCTTGAATATCTTTTGGTCAAAGCAAACATACTGCCCGCAACGTTTAAACGGAACATCAAGCTCGGCGCATATTTTATCAAACATACGGTTGCCCTTGATGATGTATTTATGCTTCAAAGAGCCTTTGGAAAGGTCAATGCCGGGGTGCACCTCGCCGTCATTGCGCCCCGAAGCCTGCATTGCAAGGTCGCTTTCTTTATCAACGAGCAGGATATCGAGCTTGTTTTTGGTCAGCTCTCTGGCAATGCTCGCGCCCGAGATGCCGCCGCCGATTATCATAACATCGGGCTTTGCTCCTTCCAGCGACTTATCCCTTATTTCGGGCAGGCGCATTTCGGGAACGGGCGCGCCCGTAAAGCGGATATCGTTGACAACATGAAGCCCGTGCTTTTTGTCGGCAGCCGCAGAGCAGACCGATACTATTTCGTTCCAATCCGCGCTTTCTCCGCTGACGGTGCGTACTCCATCCTTTTCTTCAACGGAAAATCTGCCGCCGAAGTCTTTGTTCAGCTTTTTGCGAAGCGACTTTATGTTCAAGGTTATTGTCCCCCTTTTTGAACACCGCAGAAAGCGGTGAATACGATACAAATTAATTATATCAACGCGGTTCTTTTCAGTCAAGAGAAATAAAACGGATAATTTGCAAATAAGAAAAAAGAGCCGAACAAAAATCACCGATTGTCTGAATTCGCAAAATAAGGTCACATAGCGGATTTTGTTGATTTTAACCAAAATATAAGCCCTAAAATTTACATCAATAAAAATATTTATTCTTGCATTAATTAAATGAAACAGTATAATGTAAATAGACAGCGGAGCAATCCGCAGAGGTTTATAAAAAACCATGAAAAAAGGAGCGAATTATATGTCCGATAAAATTAGGGTAGGCATAATCGGCTGCGGCGGAATTGCCAACGGAAAGCATATGCCCGCAATTTCCAAGGTAAAAGAGGTTGAAATGGTTGCTTTCTGCGATATCATTGAGGAAAGAGCAATCGAGGCGGCAAAAAAATACGGCACGCCCGACGCAAAGGTTTATACCGATTATAAGGAACTGCTCAAAGATGAGAGCATTGTTACCGTTCATGTCTGCACTCCCAACCGCTCACACAGCTTCATAACCATTGACGCTCTTGAAGCGGGCAAGCATGTTATGTGTGAAAAGCCTATGGCAAAAACATATGCGGAAGCAAAGGCAATGTATGAGGCATCCGTCAGAACGGGCAAAAAGCTGACTATCGGCTATCAGTCCCGCTGGAGAGGGGATTCCCTTTATCTTAAACAGTGCTGTGAAAACGATGAGCTCGGCGAAATATATTATGCAAGAGCAATAGCTATCAGAAGAAGAGCCGTTCCCACATGGGGCGTTTTTCTCAACGAGGAGGAGCAGGGCGGCGGTCCGCTTATCGATATCGGAACTCATGCGCTTGACCTGACTCTCTGGATGATGAATAACTACAAGCCCAAGATGGTTGTAGGCACAAAATATAAAAAGCTCGGCGATCAGAAAAACACCGCCAACGCATGGGGCGATTGGGATCCCGAAAAATATACCGTTGAGGATTCCGCTTTCGGCTTTGTTGTTATGGAAAACGGTGCAACCGTAAGCGTTGAGTCAAGCTGGGCAATTAATATCGCCGATCCCAACGAAGCGATTACTCTTATAGCGGGAGACAAGGGCGGAGCCGATATGCTTGACGGTCTGCGCCTTAACTATGTTAAAAACGGCAGACAGGTTATCGAAAAGCCCGATTTCAAGGCGGGCGGCGTTGCTTTCTATGACGGCGCAAGCTCCGACCCCTCAGAGCTTGAATGCAGAGCGTTCTATGACGCGGTTATCAACGGCGCGGAGCTGAGCACAAAGCCCGAGCAGGCAATGGTTGTTACTCAGATACTCGAGGCTATCTATAAATCCGCAGAAACCGGAAAGCCCGTATATTTTGACTGATAAAGGAGCGTCTTTATGAAAATAGCCGTTCAGGTTTATTCCGTCAGAGAACATATAAAAGACACGGAAACTCTGCTCAAAGCTCTTGAAGAAATCAAAAAGATTGGCTATGACGGGGTTGAATTTGCAGGATATTTCAATACCGACGCCGAAACCATTAAAGCGAAGCTTGACGAGCTTGGGCTTGAAGCGGTCGGCGGTCATATCGGGCTTGACGATTTCTTAAAAGGCAAGCTTGAAAAAACGCTTGAATTTCAGAATACTCTCGGCGTTAAGAGCGTGGGGGTCGGCGGTGCGCCGCACAGAACGATGCTTGAATGTAAAGCAACGGGCAAAATCCTCGGCAATGCTCAGAAATACGCCATGGAAAAATACGGAATGAAGGTTTATTATCATAACCATTGCGAGGAATTCAAGCCCTTGAGAAACAAGCAGCTTCCCATTGATGTTATCGGCAGCTATTGCTCATTGGAGATAGACACATATTGGAGCTATTTCGCAGGGGCGGACAATCGCTCTTTGCTGCTTGATAAGAAAGACAATATTGTTCATATTCATGTCAAGGACGGCATAAACGGCAAGCCGAAGGCTCTCGGTGAGGGTGACTGCGATATCCCCGCCGTTATTGCCGCCGCAAAAGAAATAGGGCTGGAATGGGTCATAGTTGAAAATGACGACCCCGTTCCCACAGGCTTTGAGGATATTGCAAGAAGCCTGAAATATATCAAAGGCATAATCTGAAAAAGGAGACGAAAAAATGAAACTCGGAGTTTTTACTACTCTGCTTTCCAATCTTTCACTTGAAGAATCACTTAAATATTTCAAGTCGCTCGGCATTGAAATGGTCGAGATAGGCTGCGGCGGCTTCCCCGGCAACGCTCACGCAAATCCCGAGGAGCTTCTTGCAGACGAAAAAAAGCTTGAAGAATTCAAGGCGCTCATAAAGAAATACGATATGGAAATCAGCGCGCTTTCCTGCCACGGAAACCCCGTTCACCCCAATAAGGAAATTGCCGCAGAATTCGATAAGACGATAAGAAACACAATTCTGCTTGCCGAAAAGCTTGGGCTTCATCAGATTAACACATTTTCGGGCTGCCCGGGCGACTGCGAGAGCGCAAAATATCCCAACTGGGTTGTTTGCCCCTGGCCCAATGATTTCAGCGAAATTCTCGAATGGCAGTGGAACGAGGTGCTTATTCCCTATTGGAAAGACCTTGTTGCATTTTCAAAGGCTCACGGCGTTGATAAAATCGCCCTTGAGCTTCATCCCGGCTTCTGCGTTTACAACACGGAGTCGCTCCTGCGCCTGAGAGAAGCCGTCGGCCCCGAAATCGGAGCTAACTTTGACCCGAGCCACCTTATCTGGCAGGGAATGGATCCCGTTGCGTGCATTCGCAAGATGGGCGACGCGATTTTCCATTTCCACGCTAAGGATACAAAGATGGATAAATACAACACCGCAGTCAACGGCGTGCTTGACACTAAGCCCTACGGCGACGAGATAAACCGCTCGTGGATTTTCCGCTCCGTCGGCTACGGCAACGATTATTCATATTGGAAGGATATCATATCCAACCTGCGTATGGTCGGCTATGATTACGCCATCAGCATTGAGCATGAGGATTCGCTCATGAGCCAGAACGAAGGTCTTTCAAAGGCGGTTTCGTTCCTCAAAGATGTTTTGGTTACGGAGTCCACGGGAGAAATGTGGTGGGTTTGAGTTTC
>JAEDGK010000080.1 GCA_016297555.1 Clostridiaceae bacterium | reverse complement strand
GTAGGGAACGCTGTCCCCGACGACCCGCAAAAACAAATCGGAATACGGAATTATTTTCCTGTAACCTTTGTAATAAACTATTAAAAACTGTAATCTTTTTGTAACCTTCTGTATATTCAAAATTAACAAATCTGCTCTATTATATTTCAGGATGCAATATTTGGGGAATAATGCAAAATTTTGCTTCTGAAAAGCTTAGGAGGAAGGTGGAAAAATGGCGGAAAATACCGGCGCTCCGTTTATCAGCGTCAGAGATTTATGCAAGGCTTACCGAATGGGAACCGAAACCGTGGTGGCTCTGCGAAAGGTTAATCTGACCGTTATGCGCGGAGAAATCTGCTGCATTTTCGGCGCTTCAGGCTCGGGCAAAAGCACTCTGCTTAATATGCTCGCGGGAATGGAGCCGCCGAGCAAGGGAGAAATCATTATTGACGGCAACAACATAACGGCTATGAGCGAAAACGAGCTTGCCGCATTCAGGCAGAAAAATGTCGGCTTTGTTTTTCAGGCTTATAATTTGCTGCCCATGCTCACGGCGGTTGAAAATGTTGCCATGCCGCTGGCTTTCTGCGGAGTTGACAGGCAGCAGAGAGAAGCCGCCGCAAAGGCGGTTCTCAAAGCCGTAGGTCTGGGCGACAGGCTCAACCATTACCCAACGCAGATGTCGGGCGGTCAGCAGCAGAGAACGGGCATTGCGAGAGCTTTTGTAACAAAGCCGAAGCTGATTTTTGCCGACGAGCCGACGGGCAATCTCGATTCAAAAACAACAATCGACATAATGAAAATGATGCTCGGATTTGCAAGAAAATACAACGAAACAATGATTATCGTAACGCACAATCCCGAGCTTGCCGTTTATGCCGACAGAATAATCACCCTCAAGGACGGGGAGATTATTTCCGACGAAAGAAACAAATCAATATATGAGAGAAAAGAGATAAAACAATGAAAACGAGAAATGCTTCAATCAAAATTTTAAGCCTTGTATTTGCGCTTATTCTTGCTTTTTCGGCGGTTCTGCCTGCGTTTGCCGCAGATGATGAACCAATCGAAGAAGAAACCGAAGCGGCTCTTATGTCGCAGAGCGTAGTTACTTCATATGAGATTAAATATCCCGCAGGCAAAATAGAAAAAGACCGCCTTGCCACCATTGAGGTCAGCGTTAAAAATCTTCATCTCAGAACCGAGGACTGCGGAGTTATCGACATCACCCGCACCGTTGACAGCTTCAAGGACGGCAGAGCGAGCGTTAAAATAACCTCCTCTTCGGGTCAGCTCCTCACCTTTACCGTAACTTTTACAAACCTTGTTTATACAGGCAGAGGGCAGTCGCTCGACTTCATTGTTCTGTATAAGGGAAAAGACCTTCCCCACGAAAATCTCAGCGTAACGATAGGCGAATGCGTTGAATATTCCGAGCCTGTCAGCGAGGAAGTGACGCAGAAAGAGCCCGAAGCTCCCAATGTTATAATCAACCGCGAGGAAATCAAAGCCGTTAAGCCCGGCGATACTTTCAGCGTAACAGTTACCTTCAAAAACCTCAGCACAACCGCGCTCACAGACGCCGTTGCAACCTTTGAGCCGAGCGAGGGGCTGGCAATCAATGAAAAATCATTTTCAAAAACCGTGGGCAAAATCGCGGGCAAGGGAACGGCAAAGGTAACCGTTAATCTCAAAGCTCTGCCGACTGCCGCTTCTGCCGTGCAGACGCTTTCGGTAAACCTCAAATATAATTACGCGGCTCTTGCCGCCACGGCTCAGGGCACGGCGGACGAAAGGCTTAACATTCCTCTTGCCGTCAGCGATAACGACGCGCAGGGCGGAACGCTTGCAACGCCCAACATCATCGTCAGCAGTTACAGCTACGGCGGCAGCCCCGTTGCGGCGGGCGACACCTTTTCGCTCTCAATAACCTTTAAAAATACCGGCACCAAAATCCCTGTTGACAACATAGTTATGTCTATCGAAACGGGCGAAAGCCTTTCAATAACATCTTCTTCAAACACTTTCTATTTCAGTGCACTGCCCGCAGGCGGCAGCAAAACACAGACAATCGAAATGCAGGTTCCCGCAAACGCCGCAGTCACGGGCGCAAGGGCGGATATCGCTTTTAAATATGAGTATGTTATGAACGGCGAAAGAGCTTCATCCTCGGCGAGCGAAAGCCTTTCCGTTCCCGTTTATCTGCCCGACAGATTTTCCGTTTCCGAGCCCGAGGCGGTTTTTGCCACCGTGGGTGAAGAAACCGATATTTCCCTGCCTTTTGTTAACAGGGGCAAGGGCGAAATCAGCAATGTTGAAGCGATTATTGAATTTGAATCACCCGACGCCGCAGTCTGCGAGCTTCCCAAGCAAAATCTCGGCAACTTTGAAGCGGGAAAGAGCGGCACAATAGATTTCTTCTTCACTCCCAACGAAGCGGGCGAAATGAGCGTTAAGCTCATCATAAACTATGAGGACGAAATGACTCAGCCGAAATCCGTTGAAATACCTCTGACTTTCACGGTTGAGGATATGAGCGAGCCGATTATTGACCCCGAATATCCCATTGAGCCGGAGGAGCCCGAAAACGGCGGCAAGACAAAAATAATCGTTTCCGTCTGCATAGGAGCGGCGGTGCTTGCCGCAGTCATAGTCACGGTAGTCATCGTCCTGAAAAAAAAGAAGAAAGCAAAAACCCAAATTCCCGACTCCTTTGATTGGGAGGACACCAATCAGGCAAACCAGAGGTAAAGGGTAATGAAAATTAAAGATATTATTAAAATGTGCCGCGAAAATCTGAAACGGCGCAAGGGCAGAACCTTTCTTTCGGTTTTGGGCGTTGTAGTCGGCTGCTGCTCGATCATTTCAATGCTTTCAATCGGCGTGGGCGTTTCGTCTCAGCAGCAGGTGTGGATAAACGGCATGGGCGACCTCACCTCGATTGATGTTTGGCCGAATTACTCCATGGGCGACAGCTCGGCACAAATCAACGACGAAACGCTTAGCCAAATCAAAGCCGTTCCCGATGTCAAAATGGCGGTTGCTCCCCTTTCGCTCGGAGGCGCAGGATTTTCGGATTTTACAATATTTGCAGGCAAAAACGACAGATATAAATCCCAATACCCCGAAGCCTCGGGAATTGAAAGCGAAATGCTCCCCGAAATAGGCTATGAGCTTCTTGACGGCGAAATGCCCGCCAAAAAGGGTGAAATTTTGATCGGTGAATTTGCCGATTATTCGTTATGCGATACCAAACGCCCCGAGGGCAAAAATCAGATTGATTTCTATAACTACATGATATATGATGAAAACGGCGGCGAATCTCTGTCTCCCGACGCTCCGGAGCCTTATACAAACATGGTAGGAAGCGAAATAAAGGTTTGCATTTATGACGAAGACGGGAAACCCGCTTACAGCGAAACTTTCAGGGTTGTCGGCAAGGTTAAGACGAACTATAACCTTGTCGGGCCGACAAACAGCGGCTTCATTTTCCGCAAAGAAGATTTGAAAGCGCTCATTACGGAAGCACAAAAATCTCTCGGAATGAAGCGAAAAGAGCTGAACTATGACAGCCTCAAGGTCTGGGCTTCCGATGTGTCAAAGGTTACGGATGTTGAAACAGAGATTAAAAGCCTCGGTTTTGAAACGAGCAGCATGGCAAGTATGCGCGATGAAGTCAAAAAGGAAATGGCTACAATACAGCTTGCTCTCGGCGGAATAGGCGCGGTCAGCCTGTTTGTAGCGGCAATCGGCATAATGAACACCATGATAATGTCGGTTTCCGAGCGAACCAAAGAAATCGGAATTATGAAGGCTCTCGGCTGCTTTGTGAGCGATATACGCAAGCTGTTTTTGCTCGAAGCTTCTTATATCGGTCTGCTCGGCGGAATTGTGGGCTCTGCGCTGAGCGGAATTATTTCATTTATCATAAACATAGTTTATGTTAATCTGAGCGGCGCACAGCTTGAAGAAAGCCTGATAAAATATCTGCTGACTTCGCCGAACAGAATTTCAATTATGCCCCTTTGGCTCTTCCTTTTCGGAGTGCTGTTCTCAATGCTCGTAGGTCTTGCGGCAGGAACTTATCCCGCACTCAAAGCGGTTAAAATCTCCCCGCTCGAAGCAATGAAAAACGAATAAAACAAGGCTGTATTCATACCGCTTCACGCTCGTATGAATACAGCCTTGTTATTTCTGTACCGAGTTATTTTACAGCCGCAAACACGGTGTTAATCCAATAATAAACAATCGTTGTAACCATGGAAACAAATTCTTTCAGCCCGAGGTTTTTCAGCAGGGCGTCGGCATTTTTGCCGATGATTTTATCAATCGGGGCGGTAAAGGCGGAATTTGCAAGCATTCCCTGCGCCGCAACTCTTTCGCCGTTTTCAACCGTGTAGCTTTGCGTGCGGTATCCGACTGGCGTTACGGTGTTTGTATAGTAATAAACGGTTATTCCGACCGCCTTGCCGCTCACGGCGGGAATATCGCCCGTGAACGGAATTTCAATGCTTTCTCCCGGCTGTAAAACCTTATTCGGCGAAACCTTGAAGTCAAGCTCAATCCCGTCACAACAAACCGCCGCTATTCTGACCCTGCTCTCCTTGCAGATGTTTTTGACCGTAAGGCTCGTTGCTTCTCCGCTCAAAATTCCCGGCTGACAGCCGCTGAACTGAGCATAGACTGCCGAGGAGGGATTTGAGGTGTATCTGAACTGAGGATAATCCGAATTTGAATAAACATCGGTAATGTTATCGGTCAGAAGCAGATTCATCATCAAAACACGGGTGTAATCGTCCCAATAGGTCATTCCGTGGTAAAGACCGTCAACAAACCAAGTGTTGTCGGGCATATAGGCGGTTGAAGCGTCTATATCCATTGCGGGCGAAAGCTTGTTTTTGCCACCGCAGGGGTTTTTCTGAATGTATCCGTCCGCAAAACGCTTGCCGAGCGGAGCGCAGGTTGCTCCCGTTGCACATTCGGTGGGAATTATTCCGTCGGAATTTACCTGCAAGCCCGTCACAACATCGTTGCCCGTGCCTGCGATTATGGAAATATTCATACCGTTTTCAATACATTCGGCGAATTTTTCGCCCATGGCGGGCAGAATTTCATAATGGAAGCGGTCGCTCTTTCTGATAAGCTCCGCGCTCGCCTCGCCGTCAAGCAGCTTTGCCTTTGCCTGCTCATATTTATCGGTCGGCATAAAGTCCCAAATGCTGCCCCAATAACCCATAACGCTGAAGAAATAAGGCACAAGTGCATTGAAAACCTTGTCAAGAAAGCCGAGCTGCTGAGCCTTAACCAGCCAGTCATAGTCCTCTTCCCATCTCATTCCGTGCTCGATGAAGCGGAGCAGACATTCCTCGTCAAGCGCGATTTTGCCCATTCCGATATCATAGGCAATTCCCGCGCCGCCGATGGCGGGAACGGTCATAACAGCGTTGTCAACATCGCCCTTCCAACCGTAAAGATTGAGATATGTGGCGGTAACCTGACCGCCGTGGCTTACGGCAAAAAGATTTACCTTGTCTTTGCCGCTGTGCCTTTTAACGGTCTGAATGTATTCATCAAGCTGGGCGGCGCAGATTTCGGAGCCCATGCGGAAATCACTGCTGAAATTATAAATTTTCGCGTCGCCGATATATTCGGCAATTTCCGCGGCGATATCCTTTTCGTGCCTGTACTGCCCGTCGGGATAACGCTCCATAAGCACGGCATTGTTGGTGTCCGCGCCGTCGGTATAGTCTCTTTTCAGCTCATATGCGCTCGACCCGTCGGGGTTGCAGCGCATTTTTTCAAACATAACGGCAAATTCTTCGCCCACAACCTTTGCAATGTATTCGGCATTGCCGAGCGTCATTGCGCCCAGACCTATGCCGATTTGCGCTATGTTTGCCAGCAGGCGCTGAGTTATCAAATCCATATTGATGCCCCAAACATGCTCGCCTGTTTCAAGGCTGTCGCCGTAATAAAGCGAGGCGGAGCTGTAGCCGGGCACGATTATAACGGGATAATCCGTTATTTCGCCCTTTACCTCTCCCGAAGCGGAGGCGGCAAAGGCACAACAGGAAACGGTGATTGCAAGAGAAAGCAAAACAGCAAGCAGTTTTTTCAAAATTATCAGCCTTTCCTAACAGCAATTATTTATATCAAATATACTACCATATTTATTCCGAAAATGCAAATAAATTTTAATTTTTTTATTCACTTGCGCCGTTTACGGATACCGAATAAATATGCGGGGCAAACGAAGCCGTTCCGTTGAATTTGACAGAGCCGTCATTTGTCAGGGAAATTCTGTTTTCCCCCTCTTGAAGCTCAAGATTTATAACGGCGGTTTTAACCGTAAGGCTTATAAACCTTTTCTTAAAAAGTCACCTGCAAAAAATTTATTTTTAAATAAAAATCGGCGCATACCGCGGAAAGCCGTGATACGCGCCGTAAAATTTTATTAATCAGTTGTTATCTCTTCTGGTTCTGCCGCCTCTGTCGCCCCTGAAATCTCTTCTGGGAGCTCTTCTCGGAGCGTCGGAAACCGTGTTTTCGGGAACAAGACCCTCAACCTCAATCAAAGCCTCGCGGCGGGAGAAATTGAGCCTGCCCTGGTCATCCTTGGGAAGAACCTTAACGATAACCTCATCGCCTACATTTACGGCGTCCTCAACCTTTTCTGTTCTCTTAACATCGAGCTGGCTGATGTGAACCATGCCCTCTTTGCCGGGAGCGATTTCAACAAATGCGCCGAAGCTCATCAGGCGGGTAACAACGCCCTTGTAAATTGCGCCGACCTCGGGGTCGTTGGCAATGGTTTCGATGATGGAAATTGCTCTCTTTGCATCGTCGATATCGGTTGAGGAAACAAAAATGTTGCCGTCCTCCTGAACATCGATTTTACAGTTGCACTCGGCGCAGATTTTCTGGATAACCTTGCCCTGCTTGCCGATAACATCGCCGATTTTTTCGGGGTCAATCTTGGTGGTGAGCATCTTGGGCGCCCATTTTGAAAGCTCCTTGCGGGGCTCTGCGATAACGGGAGTCATAATCTCATCGATAATATAGCAGCGTGCTTTATAGGTTTTATCAAGTGCCTCTCTGATGATGGCGGGGGTAAGACCGTGAACTTTAAGATCCATCTGGATTGAGGTGATGCCCTTCTTTGTGCCCGCAACCTTGAAGTCCATATCGCCGAAGAAATCTTCAAGACCCTGAATATCAACCATTGTCATAAAGCGGTCGCCCTCGGTGATAAGTCCGCAGGAAATGCCTGCAACGGGAGCCTTGATGGGAACGCCCGCCGCCATAAGTGAAAGAGTGGAGCCGCAGACTGAGCCCTGAGAGGTTGAGCCGTTGGAGGAAAGAACCTCGGAAACAACGCGGATTGTGTAGGGGAACTCCTCAACCGAGGGGAGAACGGGAACGAGTGAACGCTCGGCAAGAGCGCCGTGACCGATCTCTCGTCTGCCGGGACCTCTGCTCGGCTTGGTTTCGCCGACTGAATATGAGGGGAAATTATAGTGATGCATATAACGCTTGCTTTCTTCTTCATCAAGCCCGTCAAGAAGCTGAGCGTCGCTCATCGGGCCGAGAGTGGTTACGGAAAGCACCTGAGTCTGACCTCTGGTAAACATACCGGAGCCGTGAACTCTGTCAAGCAGGTCAATCTCGGCGTTAAGCGGACGGATTTCGTTAATTCCTCTGCCGTCAACGCGCTTGCCGTCATCAAGCAGCCAGCGGCGAACAACATATTTCTGAACCTTGTAAAGACATTCTTCGATTTTGACTTCCATTTCGGGATAAATCTCATCGAATTTCTCGTGAACTTTTTCGTAAACGGGCTTTAAGCGCTCATCGCGGATTCTCTTGTCGTCCGTATCAAGGGCGGCGCGGATATCCTCGATTGCAAAGTCCTTGATAGCCTCGTACATCTCGGGGTCGGGATCGTTTGAAGGGAAGTCAACCTTCTCCTTGCCGCACTCGGCTTTAATCTGATTGATAAACTCAACAATTCTCTGATTTTCCTTGTGGGCAAACATAATTCCGTCATACATATCGTCGTTGGAAACTTCGTTTGCGCCCGCTTCAATCATTGCAACAAGGTCGCTCGTTGAAGCAACGGTAACATACATATCGCTCTTGGCTCTCTGCTCAAGAGTGGGGTTGATAACATATTCGCCGTCAACAAGACCGACAACAACGCCGGAAATCGGACCGTCCCAGGGAATTTCCGAAATTGAAATTGCGATTGAAACGCCGAGCATGGCGGTGATTTCGGGCTGGCAGTCGGGGTCAACCGACATAACGGTTGCAACAACGCCGACATCGTTTCTCATATCCTTGGGGAAAAGCGGTCTGATGGGTCTGTCAATAACTCTTGAAGCAAGAGTTGCCTTTTCGCTCGCTCTGCCCTCGCGGCGCTGGAACGAGCCGGGAATTCTGCCTACGGAATAAAGCTTCTCTTCATAGTCAACTGAAAGGGGGAAGAAATCAACACCCTCTCTGGGCTTTGCCGCCATGGTTGCGGTGCAGAGAACATTGGTCTCGCCGTAGCGGACAAGGCATGAGCCGCCCGCAAGCTGAGCCATTTTGCCTACTTCAACAACGAAGGGTCTGCCTGCGATTTCGGTTTCGTACTTTTTGAAAGCTTCAAAAAACATTATTACTACCTCTCTGAAAATTTTATTTCCACAGGCGGCACGGTTTAGCAATAAATCCAAAATCCGAATTATTTTCGGGCTCTCGATTCACTGCTAAAACCGATTTCAGCCGCCTGAAAGATGCAAAAACAAACACAACAGAGCAGGCGGAAAGCTCCTGCCTGCTCCATTTGGCTTATTATTTACGGATGCCGAGTTTTGAAATAATAGCGCGGTAACGCTCAATGTCAACCTTCTGGAGATAAGCCAGAAGATTTCTTCTGTGACCAACCATCATAAGAAGACCTCTGCGTGAATGGTGATCCTTTTTGTGAACTTTAAGATGCTCGGTAAGGTCGTTGATTCTCTTGGTGAGAACGGCAATCTGAACCTCGGGTGAGCCTGTGTCGCCCTCGTGGAGAGCGTATTCCTGCATGATTGCAGTTTTTTCTGCCTGTGTCATTTTTTTCACCTCATTAAAATATTTGCCTCAGCCCCCAGAAAGCGGCAGGTGAATTACCCCGACGGGGTTTACTCCGCAGTCCGAGAAGCGGGCGTGTGCAAAAAGGATTATATCATAAAGCACTTGCAATGTAAAGCATTTTTTAAAATTTATTTCTATCGCCCTTTTTCAGCAGTCGGCATACAATGAAAAATGGGAGCGATTGCTTCCGAAAACAAGGCGGCTGCCGTCCGAGGTGGCGTTTTGCGCCCATGGGGAGCCGGGGACAGAATGGCAGCCGCCATAACATAGATTATAGGCGCGTTCCCC
>JAEDGK010000079.1 GCA_016297555.1 Clostridiaceae bacterium | reverse complement strand
GGGAGTCAGGTTAAGGAAATCGTTTGCACTTCAAGCGACAAGGTTGCGCAGATTAATAATGACATAACATATGTTCATGGTGTTGACCTGCAAGAATATCCCTTGGTTAATGCCAAGCTTGCCGTTGAAGAAGCAATAAGAAGAACCTATTCCGTCGGCACGGTTGAGGGTAAAACCGATAATCAAGCCGTTGCGGAAGTATTATACGACGGAGTTTCGCATACTGTATTTTCAGACGGAACTTATTCGTTTGTTGCTCCGGAAGGGAGCGGTGCGGTGCAGCTGCTTGATTCAGACAATAATGTTGTTTCAAGCTTTGATATAACGGTAACGGCGGGTCAGACCACCGTTGTTTCCGATGATGTTTCGGCAGAAATTCCCGCTGCCTGAGCGCAGCGCAGTCTATTGATGAAAGGATGAGTTGAATGGCAGAAATCAAAAAGAGTTGGTATAAGGAAATGTCCGTTTACCAAATCTGGCCCAGAAGCTTTTATGACGGCAACGGCGACGGAATAGGCGATATAAAGGGTGTTATGGAAAAGCTCGATTATATCAAGAGCCTCGGCGTTGACGCCATCTGGTTTTCACCCCTTTATAAATCCCCTCAGCACGATTACGGCTATGATATTGCCGACTATAAATCAATAAATCCCGAATACGGAACTCTTGAAGAGTTCAAGGAGCTGCTTGATGCCGCCCATGCCAAAGGGCTTAAAGTTATAATGGATTTGGTTATCAACCACACCTCGGACGAGCATCAATGGTTTATCGAGAGCAAAAAGAGCAAGGACAATCCTTATCACGATTATTATTTCTGGCGCAAGGGTAAAAAGCCCAACGGCAAAAAGCCTCCCAATAACTGGCTTTCAACCTTTACGGGTCCCGGCTGGGAATATGACGAAAACCTTGACGAATGGTATCTCCACCTTTTCTGCAAGGAACAGCCTGACCTTAATATGGATAATCCCAAGGTGCGCGAGGAGATAAAAGACATCATCCGTTTCTGGCTTGATATGGGTGTAGACGGCTTCCGTGAAGATGTTATAACCTTTATTTCCAAAAAAGAGGGGCTTCCCAACGGCTTCCCCATTCCCGCCGCCTGCGGCATGGAGCATTATAAATGCGGCCCCAATCTCGATAAATATCTCGGAGAGTTCCGTGAGGTAACAGATCAGTATGACTGTATGACGGTCGGCGAAGCTCCAATGATGACTCCAAAGCTTGCTTTGAGATTTATCAAAGAGGGCGCGGGTCAGAAGCTCAATATGATGTTCAACTTCCAGCATATGGAAGCGGACTGCTTTATGATCGGCTGGATTCACACGCCCTTCAACCTCAGAAAGCTAAAAAGAGTATATAATAATTGGCAGACAAAGCTTTACGGCATTGCGTGGAACGCAAATTACATTGAAAATCACGATCAGCCCAGAATAATCAGCCGCTACGGCAACGAAAAATACAGGGTTGAGAGCGGTAAAATGCTTGCTACAATGTATATCTGCCAGAGCGGAACTCCGTTCATCTATCAGGGTCAGGAAATCGGAATGACGAGCATCCGCCTGCCCGAGATAGATATGTATAAGGATGTTCAGGCAAAGGATACATATAAGCTGTTCAGAAAGCTCGGTTTCTCCCATAAGTTCACAATGAAAACAGCTATGTATGCTTCGCGTGACAATGCGAGAACTCCCGTTCAGTGGACGGGCGGCAAAAACGCGGGCTTCACAACCGCCGATGAGCCTTGGTTCTATATTAATCAGAATTATACCGAGGTTAATGTTGAGGCGGCGGAAAAAGACGAAAACTCAATCCTTAACTATTACCGCAAGCTTCTCAAATTCCGCAAGGAAAATGAGATTTGTATTTACGGCGATTTTAAGCTGCATTATAAGAACAGCAGAAAGCTGTTTGTCTATGAGAGAAATTACGAGGGCAAGAGGATGCTCGTTATCAACTCCTTTGTTGAGCAGCCCGTTTGCTTCTCTGCTCCCGCAGGCTTTGACCTGAGCAAGGGCAAGCTTGTTCTCTCCAACTATGAGGTTGCCGACAACACGCTTAACAGCTTTATGACAAAGCCCTACGAAACAAGAGTATATCTGTTTGAATAATAAAAAATAGGAGAAATATTATGCTTTCAAAAACACCTCCCATGGGATTTAATACATGGAATACCTTTGGCAGAAACATCAATGAGCAGGTTATAAAAGAAACCGCCGATGCCATGGTTGAAAAGGGCTTGCTTGACGCAGGCTATGAATATCTTGTTATTGACGATTGCTGGAGCGAAAGGGAGAGAGACCCCGAAACCGGTAAGATTGTGCCCGATAAAATCAAATTTCCCAACGGAATGAAAGCAGTCAGCGATTATGTTCATTCAAAGGGTCTGAAATTCGGTATGTATTCCTGCGCGGGCACAAGAACCTGCGATAATTATCCCGGAAGCTATGACCATGAATTTCTTGACGCTCAGACCTTTGCCGAATACGGCGCGGATTTCCTGAAATATGATTTCTGCTTTAAACCCGTTTCGGCGGACGGTCCCAATCTTTACAGAAGAATGGGTATGGCTCTTAAAGCCTGTGGCAGAGAAATTCTTTTCTCCGCCTGTAACTGGGGCAACGACGATGTGTCGAAATGGATTCGCTCCGCCGGTGCTCATATGTACCGCTCAACGGGCGATATCAATGATTCCTTTGCTTCAATGCGCGATATCTCAATGAGCCAGATTGATAACCTTGCTTATTCCGCGCCCGGCTGCTTTAACGATATCGATATGCTTACAATCGGTATGTACGGCAAAGGCAATGTAGGCTCAACCGGATGCAATGACACCGAGTATAAAACGCAGTTTGCAATTTGGTGTATGTTCAGCGCGCCCCTGATGCTCGGCGGCGATATCAGAACTCTGAGCGACGATATGCTCGCTCTCGTTAAAAATAAAAACCTCATCAGAATTAATCAGGATGAAGAGGGCAGACCCGCTTTCCTTGCTAACGGTGCGAACAGCAAATGCAAGGCGTTTGCAAAGCTTCTGTCAAATAACGAGGTGGCAATAATGTTTGTTAATATAGGCGAGGATGACGACTCATGCAATTTCTATTTTGAGGATATAGGAATTACCGCTTCATCGGGCTTCGGACTTGAACTGACGGACGCTTTCACAAACGAAAGCATAGGAGTTAAAAAGGAATTTATGAGATTCCCCGTCAAGGCGCATGATTGCGCGGTATTTATCGGCAAGCTGGCAAAATGAGCTGCTGTATATCTTGCCAAAAAGAGCTTCGCAGAGACGATATAGGCTTTCACAAGAAAATGGTCAACCGCGGAGCGGAAGAATTTATGTGCATTGACTGCCTTTGCGCTTATTTCGGTTTAAGCCGAGAAAAGGCGGATGAAATGATAAAAAACTTTAAAGAAACCGGATGCACTCTTTTTGAATGAGATATTTATTGAAAGGTGATAGAAATGTCTGACTGCAAGGTAATTTCACACAGAGGCGCCAATAAGCAGGCTCCTCAGAATACAATACCCGCTTTTGAGAAATCGCTTGAAATCGGCGTTGACGGATTTGAAACCGATGTTCATATGTCTGCGGACGGCGTTCCTGTTGTTTGCCACAATTACACAATCGACGAAACCTCTGACGGCAAGGGGGAAATATCCTCAAAAACGCTTGAGGAGCTCCGCTGCTATGATTTCGGCTCATATTTTCATGAAAAATTCAAGGGCACTCAAATTCCGACTCTTGATGAATTTCTTACCCTGTGTGAAACCGCCGATATTGAGATAATGAATATCGAGCTTAAAACTCCGCTCAGCGGCGAAAAGGGAATTGTTGAAAAAACAATTTCCGCCGTTAAGGAGCACGGACTTTTTGATAAGCTTTTGATTTCAAGCTTCAGCCCGGAGCTGCTTGTTGAGTGCAAGAGAATTGACCCCAAGTGCAAAACAGGCTTTCTTTACAGCCCCGACAGAAAGATTGCATTTCAGAAAATGATTTTCGGTTATGTTGATTTTGCAAAGGAGATAAAGGCGGATTATCTTCATCCGCATTACTGCTTTGTCAGCAAAAAATATGTTAAGAATCTTCATGATAACGGCATCGGTATTAATGTGTGGACGGTTGACAAGCCCGATACCGTCAACAGAATGCTTGCCTGCGGCGTTGACGGAATAATCACCAATGTTCCCGATATGGTAAATGCTCTCGTTGAGAGATTTGAAGATTAATCAGAATCTGCACTCGGTTTTGACTTTAAAACCGAGTGTATTTTTTAATATCTGTTTAAAGTTTGACAAAAAATATTTGATATGTTATTATTTCAAAAAAAGGAGGCGTTATAATGTTCAAAAAAGCTTTTGCGGTATTTTTCAGCTTTGTTATCGCTTTGCTTTCGCTTTCTGCCGCGGCGTTTGCGGGCAGTGAAGAGCAGGGCACCGATTATCCCTTCGTTTTCGTTCACGGGCTTATGGGCTGGGGCGAAGGTCAGCGTGTAGATGAATTTATGCCTTATTGGGGAACCACTTCGGGCAGCGTTGTTAAATATCTTGAGCGTCAGGGATACGATGTTTACACGGCAAGCGTCGGCGGAGCTTCCTCCGCGTGGGACAGAGCGTGCGAGCTTTACGCTCAGCTTACGGGAACAACCGTTGATTACGGCAAAGCACATTCCGAAAAATACGGTCATGCAAGGTTCGGCAGAACATATGACGAGCCTCTTTGCCCAACCTTCGGTCAGACCGACGAAAACGGTGATATAATAAAAATCAATCTTGTGGGTCACAGCATGGGCGGGGTTACAATCCGTATGTTTGCCTCAATTCTTGAATACGGCGTTCCCGAAGAAGCCGAAGCGTGCAGCGATGCTTCCGATTTCTTTAAGGGAGGAAAGGGCGAATATATTCACTCGATTACAACTCTTTCTGCTCCTCATAACGGCTCTCTTGCCGCTGACAGGGAAAATGATGCTTTCATTAATATGATGCTTCATTTATTCTATTATCTTTGGGGTGTGCTCGATAACACTCCTCTGCGCCCGCTTTGGGATATTCAGCTTGAGCATTTCGGGTTTACCGACTATCCTGCTGACGGATTTGACGGCGAATTCAGCATTGAGCTTATCAATGAAATGATGAATTCCGAGGATTCCGCCTATTATGACCTCACATTAAAAGGTGCGGCGCAGGCTAACGAAAAAATAAAAATGGTTGACGATGTTTACTATTTTTCCTATTCATCGGAATGTGTTTTTGAAAGCCCCGTTACGGGCAAGCTTTATCCCGAGCCTACGATGAATCCGCTGTTTCTGTTTACCACATCGCCTAAAATCTGCGACTATGACGGCTCGGGGCAGGGCGGAGTTCCCGCAGATGAGAGCTGGCGGCTTAATGACGGCATAGTCAGCACTCAGGGGTCGGCAATGTATCCCGAGGGTGAAGCTCACACGGATTTTAACCCGAACTGTGTTGAAAAGGGCGTCTGGAATGTTATGCCCGTTGTTGAATCAATGGACCACACGGATTATATGGGCGTTTTCTATGACCCCATTAAAATAAGAAAATTCTATAAGGATATCTGCGAGCTTGTTTGTTCGCTTCCTGCATAAGAAGATATATAAGTTATCGGCTTTTTCTGTGAAGCCGATAATTTTTTTGCCCGAAAGGCTATGTTTTTGTTGAAAAGCAGATGCTTATGTGATATAATTGCATAAGGTGGTGCAGTATGGCAATTTATAAAACCGAAAGCGCGGCTGAAACAGAAAAAATAGGCTTTTTGCTCGGTAAAAGCATTTCCCGACCGCAGGTTGTTGCAATGTTCGGCGAGCTCGGAGCGGGCAAAACCGCTTTTACACGCGGCTTTGCAAAGGGTATGGGAATTGACAGCGATGTCAGCAGCCCTACATTTGCTTTGGTTAATGAATACAGAGGAAAAGATAAAACTCTTTATCATTTTGATATGTATCGCATTTCAGGGTGGGACGACCTCTATTCAACGGGATACTTCGATTATCTTGATGAGGGCGCAGTCCTGATTATTGAATGGAGCGAAAATATTGAAGCCGTTCTTCCCGAAAACTGCATCAGGGTTGAAATAACCAAAACGGAAAATCCAAACGAAAGAAATATTGAAATTATTGGAGCTGAAGCACTTGAAAATATTGGCGGTTGATTCTTCTGCCAGGGCGGCGAGTGCCGCGGTAGCGCAGGATGGGAGGCTTATAAGCGAATGTTTTGTTAACGCAGGTCTGACCCACAGCCGAACTCTTATGCCGATGGTTGATAACGCTCTTTCTCAGGCGGATATGAGCATTGATGATATTGACGCTTTCTGCGTTAACGCAGGCCCCGGGTCATTTACGGGCATCAGAATAGGCGTTGCCGCCGTAAAAGGGCTTGCTTTGAGTAATGGGAAGCCCTGCGCGGGCATATCAACTCTTGAAGCGATTGCCTATAATTTTGCCGATGAAAACTGCATTGTCTGCGCCTCTATGGATGCGCGATGCAATCAGGTTTATACCGCGCTGTTTCGCTGCGAGGCTTCAAAGGTTACCCGCATTTGTGATGACAAGGCGGTTTCGATTGACGATTTATGCGCCGAGCTTTCAAATTACGGCGAAAAAATATATCTTGCGGGCGACGGAGCGGAGCTTTGCTTTGCCGCTCTCGGCGGAAAGCTTCCGAATGCCGTGCTTGCGGGCGAGAACCGCAGGTATCAGCGGGCTTTCGGCACAGCGCTTGCCGCTTTTTCAAACACGGAGTTATTTAATGATTCCGCTTTGCTTGTTCCGGTCTATCTCAGACCTCCTCAGGCGGAGCGAGAGCTTAAATTAAAGAAAAGCTGATTTCTGAAAAGGAGAAAACTAACTATGATTGCATTGGGCTGCGACCATGCCGGCTTTGAACTCAAGCAGGCGATTATCAAGCATCTTGACGAAAGAAAAATCGAATACAAGGATTACGGAACCTATTCCGAGGATTCGGTTGATTATGCTGTTTATGCAGAAAAAACCGCTCGTGCCGTTGCAAACGGCGAATGTGAGCTTGGCTTGCTTTTCTGCGGAACGGGCGTCGGTATTTCGATGGCGGCAAATAAGGTTCGCGGTATTCGCGCGGCCTGCTGCTCCGATTTGTTCTCGGCTGAAATGACAAGGCGCCACAATGACGCAAATATTCTTTGCTTGGGCGGCAGAGTTGTTTCTCCCGAAAAAGCAACGGAGCTTGTTGATATTTTCCTTGACACTCCCTTCAGCGGAGAGGAACGCCACGCAAGAAGAATTGCACAGATAGCAGATATTGAAAACAGAAATTAAATATATTCGGAGGTCGTATTTTATGGCAAAGGTAACAATTATGGATCACCCTCTGATCCAGCACAAGCTTACATTTCTCAGAAATGAGAAAACAGGTTCAATGGAGTTTCGCAATCTTGTAGGTGAAATAGCAATGCTTATGTGCTATGAAGCAACAAGAGATCTTCCTCTCAAAGAGGTTGAAACCAAAACTCCCGTTGCGGTTGCAAAGACAAAGGTTATCTCGGGCAAAAAGCTTGCTTTTGTGCCCATTCTCAGAGCAGGTCTCGGTATGGTTGACGGCGTTCTTGCGCTCGTTCCGTCGGCAAGAGTAGGTCACATCGGTCTTTACCGTGACCCTCAGACTCTTATGCCCGTTGAATATTACTGCAAGCTTCCCGCAGATATTCAGGAGCGCGAAGTAATCGTTCTTGATCCCATGCTTGCAACAGGCGGCTCCGCGATTGACGCCATAACTCAGATTAAGAAGCGCAGCCCCAAGGAAATCAAGTTTATGTGCATTATTGCCGCTCCCGAGGGCTTGGAGGCTCTTCAAAAGGCACATCCCGATGTTGATATCTTTGTCGGTGCACTTGATGACCATTTGAATGACCACGGATATATTGTTCCCGGTCTTGGTGACGCGGGCGACAGAATTTTCGGCACAAAATAAAAACAGACTGCGGCGCATATCGGGTTGTTCAGCCCCGCTGTGCGCCAATTTTTTTTGCATAAAAAACCGACGAATCGGCATCGCACCGATCCGTCGGTTTTAATGTTATTATCCGTTATTATTTGATTTTCTCAAAGCCGGGGCAATAAGCGGCGAAAACATTGTTAAGTGCGGAATCATAGGCGGATACGGTGAAAGCGTCGTTAGCGGCAGCCGCCGTCAGTCTTTCGGTTACTTTTTCGGAAAGGTTTTCGCTTGTTGCTGTTGCGTTGAGCAAATCAAAGGTGCAGTGAAGCGCGCCGCGAAGCATTGTTGAAGCAAGCGGGAATTTATAAGCGCTGAATCTTCCCTTGCTGTCCTTGAGAGCGGTTTTTGCGGCGGCAAGATATTTGTCAACATCGTTTATCTTTTCGGGCATTGCAATTTCATAAGCTTCGCCCAAACCGTTATATGCGGTGGGGAAGGAGGGGCAGACATATATCATTCCGTTGGACTCAGCAACCTCAACTATCGTTGACTGAACGGAGCTGTCGGTTGAGAAGAGCGCAACATCGCTTCCCTCAATTTTTTTGTTTGCGGTAAGTCTTGTTACGGCTTCTTTAATAAACTGCTTGGCAGTCTTGATTCCGCCTGAATAAATCGGGTCATAGGAGCTTTCATAAACATAGGTAAGTCCCTGCTCTGCACAGGCGGCTTTGATTGCGGCGTTTTCAGCGGCAATCATCGGGTTTTCGCTTAAATGGCGGTTGTGAGAGAAAACAACGAAATACTTTGCGCCCTGCTCTTTTGCGGCTGAAACGATATCGGAAGCCGCTTTGCTCCAATCGGCGCAGAGAACAAGGTCGGAAATTTCGGCAAGCTTTTCAACCGATTCCTCAGGCTCAATGCAAACGGTAACAAGCGAGGGATTTATGCTCTTTGCCGCGTTGATTGCGTTTGATGTGAACTGTGTTGCTCTGGCATAAATTATCGCTCCGATTTCGCTGTCTTCCGCAAGCTCTTTTGAAAGGGTCATTATCTGCGGGTCGCCTGCTTTGAGAACTCGGCTGTCGGAATATTCTTTAACAATGACTTTGCCTGAATATTCATTGGCAAGCTCTGCGGCGGCTTTGTAATCCTCGGGATACTGTGCCTCGGGAGCTACCAGAATTGCAACCTTCTTATCTGGAAGCTTTATTTCACTTTCGGGAGTTTTCCCTTTGTCCTTTTTGCAGGCGGCAAAAGAGAAAATCATAACGATAATGAGCGCCGCGGAAGTCAGGCGCGCAAAAAGCTTTTTGTTAAATTTCTTATTCATGGATATTACTCCTTTTTAACCCATTTCGGGATTTTTTAATTTTTCTTGGAACATTTCTTTCAGCCAGCTCGGAGATATTATCTCAAATTTATCGCTGTGTATTAACAGCCAGCCAACAAGAGTGCTGTTGATAACGGCGAAGACCTTTGCGCATAAATAGCCGTTTTCATCCTTTCGGAACTGAACGGGGGATGAAAAGTGATTTTCAACA
>JAEDGK010000078.1 GCA_016297555.1 Clostridiaceae bacterium | reverse complement strand
ATCCGAAAGGGGAAAAACAATGGACAGATATCTTATAATCAACGCCGATGATTTCGGCATGTGCAGAGGAGCAAATCTCGCCGTAACCGAGCTGTTCAAAAATGAAAAAAGCGCGCTGACCTCATCAACAATAATGGCTCCCTGCGCTTGGGCGCCCGAGGCCTGCAAGTTTGCAGGCGACAACCCGCAGTTTGCAATCGGCGTTCATCTGACACTCACGAGCGAATGGTCAAAATACCGCTGGGCTCCCGTAAACACCGAAAACACCGATTCTCTGCGTGACGAGCAGGGTTATATGTGGCACGAGAGCAAGCAGGTTGAGGAAAATGTAAAGCTTGAGCAGGTCGAGGGCGAAATCCGCGCGCAGATTGACCGCTGCAAAAAGCTCGGCTTAACCAATCCCTCTCACCTTGATAATCATATGGGCTCGCTTTACGGCATTGAAACGGGCAGATTTGAGCTGCTTGAGCTTACCCTGTCGCTCGCAGGCGAATACGGGCTTCCGTTCCGTTTCCCCGCATCGTTCACCGATGAACAGTATTCAAACACAATGCTCGGCATCAATGTTGACAAGAGCGTTATTGAAATGGTTTTCGGCAAGGTTGTTGCCTTTGCCGCTCAGAAGGGCGTTGCAATCCCCGACTACCTGATGCCTAACGAATGGCAGGCTCCTCAGACAGAAAGCTATGAAAACTTCAGAGAATATCTCTATGACCTCTATGCCAACATTCCCAACGGCGTAACCGAAACCTATCTTCACCCCGCAATCGAAACCGACGATTTAAAGGGAACAAGCGGCGTTTGGGAGCGCAGAGTTTGGGAATACAAAATAATGAACGACCCCAAAACCAGGCAGCACATTGAGGCTCACGGCATAAAGCTCATCAATTACCGTGACCTTGCAGAGATGAAAAAGTAAAATCATAAGCAATAATAAACGGCTTGTATCAGTGAAAAATCCACCGATACAAGCCGTCTTTTTTGTGCCTGTTTATCTGAACGCTATATAGAAATATGTTGTTCCCATTTCATTGAGCAGAGGGCTGCAGCTCCTTGCCTGAACGGATTCGCTGCTGCTGACCTTAAATCCCCCGCCCGTAACTTCAATTCCGAGCGATGCGCCGTCTCTGAGCGCAACGCCGCTGAAAGCATAGTTTTTGCCTGCGGCGTGGTTCACATACATCAGCGGCAAGCCCCTTGCAATAACGATGACCACGCTCGGCTTAAACCCGAGGGAAACGCTCCTTGAGCTGTCACCCGTGCCGAGATAAGAACCGCTGACAAAAGGCGTTTCAAGAAAGGTCTGCTGCTCGGGCGAGAGATGAATCTGCTCATTGCTGATATGTGAACCGCAAAGCAGCTCCTTGTTAATGAACGACGGAAAATCAAGGCTCGTTCCCGAAGCGGGGCAGAGTGAAGCGTTGACGGTCGCCCATGCGCTGAGCACAAAGGCGTCGGTATCCCTGTCGGCAACTATCGCTCCGCAGCCCGAGGTCAGAATATCCAACCCCGAAGCAAAGGTCAGGCAGTCGATAATATCCGTAAAAGCATCGTGGCACGCCTCACCGCCCGAAGAAAACGGAGCGTGAATGGAGAGCCTGAGCCTGATTTTTGCCTGCCTGCAATATTCGTTCTCAACAAGCACTCCCTCATCATTTTCCGTAAAAGAATCAACTATTTCCATGCCGTCAATGCCAACGGCAACAACCGTATTTTTCAGCGGCACGGCTTTTTTAACGGCGGGGAATTCCGTCAAAAACCTTATGTCGGCAAGCTCCTGCCTGCTTTTAAGCCATTCAACAATGTTTGAAGGCAATGCACTTATTTCATTCATTTAACAACCTGTCACTCCGTTTCAACAATAACTCTGACAACCGCCCAGATATAGAATGCTTTGCCCGCGCGGTAAACCTTTTCCGCCCTGTCAATTCTGTATTTTTCACCCATGCAGCTTATATATTCGCCGTCAGACGCGGCAGTTAAATCAGGCTCGGGAGGGCCGATATAAAGATAATGCCCTTGAGAATTGTAGCCGATTTCGGTGTTGACTCCGTAAAGATACATTTTGTTTTTATATCTCAAAGGGCTTATAAACGCCCTCGTCTGAGCAAGCGTTTCGCCCGTTTTGGAGTTAAATTCAACGGGTCTGCCCCACTTTTCAAACATTGCCGAGGTTCTCACAGACTCACCTGCCTGAAAACAAACTCATCATCGTTAAGCAGGGGCAAAGCGAGCAGCATGGCGGTGTTTTTTTCTTTTTCCGCGCGCTCCGCAAGGGCGGCGGGAGAAACGCTCACGGTCACATCGCCCGCTTTAAAAGAAGTCACGCCCTCATCGGAATTCAGCCTTTTAACGCAGAGACGGTAGTTTGCCGCTGCCGCTGCGGCGTTTATAAGCCTTATATCCGAGCAGTCCGCTCCGCTTTTAAGGCGGATTTCAAGCTCCCTTGCCGCCGCCGCGCAAAGAGGCATAAGCTCATCGTCCGTTCCGTCGGGAGCATAATAATCCCTCAGCGCGGAAAGAATTCTCCAGCTGTCAATCACGGCAAGCCCTCCGTCAGACAGAGAGTACCTTTGACGCGCCGTCAAAAATCTTTGCGAAGCCTGCCGTGCAGCTTATTACGGCGCGTTCAAGCTGGCGGTCGATGAGCTTGTCATACTCCGTCATAACCTCGCCCGCCTTAACCATTTCGAGAGCCGCGCTCTTGTCAAGACCTATGAGCGTTCCCGTTTCAACCGCAGAGGATTTGAGAAGCTTTGCACCGAGCGGAGTTATCATATCGCCCTTGCCGTGGAAATTAAGACCTGCCGCCGCGTCTCTGAACTGCTCCATATTGAGCATTGCCGCCATAATCTCGGGAGCCGCAATAACCGTGTTAAGCTCATAGGGGTCAAAGCCGTTCCAGAAGCCTACGAGGTCGGAATAAGCGAGCGTTCCCGGCGTTTCACACTCAATAACCTGAGCCGCATTGCCCGAGTCGCCGCTGACGATAACGCCAATCGCATCCTTGAGCAGAGTGCGCGCAATGTAAGCGCCTATCTGCCTGAGAGTAACGGTGAAAAGGTCGAGTCGCTGATATCTTATCGCTTCGTAGGAAGCAACAAGGCTTCTGCCGCGCTTTTTGAGCTTAACGAGGTTTTCCTTGGTGCGGATGCTCGTTTCGGGAATAAACGCGCCCTCCTTAACCGTTTTAAGCTCCTTTTCCTCCTCGGAGGGTATGGATGTAATCGAGCGGTAATCCATACCGTCAATAACCGTTGTTGAGGCGACTATGCCCGGCAGGATATCCGTCTGCTCAAGCCCCTGCCTGACGGCTCTTGAAACATATTCGGGGAAGAGCACCGCGCTGTCAGAGGTCTTGAAAAATTTTTCAACCGCGTCACTCGCCGAGCCGCTGACCTTAATGCCGAAGCGTTTAAGCTGGCGCTGATATGCGTCAAGCCCCTCAAGCGATGTGCCCTTGTAGTTTTCGGCAGGGTCAAGGCTTTCAAGAGCCTTTGTAAAATTTCCCGAGGCATAAAGCCCCTTTTCAAGCTTGATATTATCAAAATAAGACATATCTTTTTCTCCTTTCCTTACATCAAAAATGTTACCGTATTTGCCGCGGTATCAACCGCTATGACAAGATATTCTCTGCCGCTTTCAGCCGCCTTAACTCCGCCGACAGCCGCCGCAAGCTTTGAATAGCCGAGTGCGGGAGCCGTTCCCGAATAAGCTGCCGTAACCGCTCCGCAGAGCTGAACGCAGGCATAGCCGCCCTCGCCGTCAAGCGCAAAGCCGCAGAAATTCTCGCCGTCGGAGCACGCCGCAACGGTAGCGTCGGCGCTGATTTTAACCGCGCCGCCCGCAGTAATATCCTCGGCGGTCTTGAAGGTTGCCGTGTTTTTGTTAAATCCGTTAAATGATACTGACATTTTGATTTCCTCCTAAATTTTATATTCCGAATCGTTTTCTCCGTCCGCTTCGGAGCGGACAAGCTGCCTTATAACGGGCAGCTTTTTTCTTGCGTTTTTTCTGAATGCGTCGCGTATTTCACGCAGCATTTCCTGTGAAAGAGAGCCGCAGAGCTTTTCAACCGCCTCGCCGCTCATTTCGGGAATTACCGATGCGGCACAGCGAACTATTTCCTCTTTAAGCTCCTGCCTGTATTCGTTTGCCCACCTCGCATTTTCGGACTCTGGAGCAAAGGATTTTATAACTCCCGCATTTCTTTGGGCGGGGACAGCTACAAACGACCATTCGTAGGCGTCGGCAGGCTCGGAGAGCAGATAGCAGCAAAGCCTGCCGCCGTAGCTTTTGCCCTTTTGGTGCTCGCAGCCCTCTGTCTTTATGTTTTTGCCGCAAATTGAGCAGCTGATATCCCTGACGCTGCAACCGACGCTGGTTTCCTTTTTGATGCCTGCGTCAATTTCAGCGATCAAATCCCTGTTTTTCTCCGTTCTGACCATATATGCCTTTGCTTTGATATAGGTGTAATCCTCACCGTCAGAAGTCTTTCTGCCCGCCTCGGTCAGAACCTCGGTTTGATAAATCCTTGCGCTCTGATCCTTGCTTTTCATATTGTGGTCAAAAATTCCCGTTTTGCCGACAAAGAGCTTTGCCAGCTCATAAAGAGCGGAAACCGTGAATTTCTCGTTATCCCTGTCAATCTCATTGTCGCAGAGAATAAGAGAAAATGTATAAAGCTCGTCTTTATTAAGCTTCTTTCTCGCAAATTTTTCGATGAGGTCAAGCTCCCCGTCGGTTATCTGATTTGTTTTTTCTTTTTCCGTATTATTCACCTCTCATTATTTTTTCTGCCTGCGCTTTATAGAGCATTGCTTTGCTCTGCTCCACCTCGTCCTGAAGCGTAATGTCATCCCAGATTATCTTTGCCGCGCAGTTATAGCCCTCCGCTTTGAGGAAAGCGGCGCAGATTTTCTCAATAACGGGCGTGAGCGTGCGCCTGTAAGCCTCAAGCTCGCTCGTGAGCGCGTCTGCCTGCTGTGATGACATTCGCTCGGTGGAAGACCATGAAAGCCCGAGCATAAACGGCGGAATTCCCGTTTTTGCCACTATCTGTTCAAGCATCTGCCTGACGGGCACATTGCTGTCAAGAATTTGATTATCCGCGCCGATAACCTGAATTCTGACATCCCCCACGGCTACGAAATCCTTTATTTCCGAGCCGCTCTGCATCGCTTCGCTCCATTCCTTTGCAACAAGCATTGCTCTGTCCTTGGCATAGGCTCTGTCCACGGCGTCATTTTTCGGATTATAGGTGACGGCAAAGCGCAGATTTCCTACTCTTTCCCAATTTGCGCCGATGCTCTCAAAAATTTTGAGCAAAACGGAGCTGACAAAGGGCAGACCTTTCAGCATTGAGTTACCCGCAAGCGCGCCGGGGTCGGGATTAAGCACGCTCAGCAGGCAAAGCTCGGGAGACTGAACCCTGCGAAGCTGCGCGCCGTCTCTGACAAAAATATCGATATCAAAGCCGTTTTTGTTTCTTTTAAGCTCGATATTTTCAAGCGGGGCGTTAAAAAGAGCCGCAGGCGCGCCGCTTGAATTTGAAACGATTTCTCCGACCGCCGTGCCGCATGTCAGAAGCTGTTCAAAATATGTTGAAATAAACTCCGCAAGCCCCGCCCTGTTGCCGCCCACGGGCACGCTGCTTATGAAATCATCAAGAGCCGCCTGCGCCCTTTTATCCGAGCATTCGGCTTTGAATCCGCCCGTTAGGCGGACGATTTTGAATATTGCCGCGTCAATCAGCGGCACCGCCTCGCGCAAGGCATAATAAAGCCGATACTGCGGAGCACCGAGCGGCACATAGCCGTCGATAATTCCGAAAGGGCGGCTGTTTTTAAGCTGAGTAACCGGAGCCGCTATTCTCTCGGCATTTCTTTTTTTGAAAATACCCATTCTTACCTCCTTTCATCCTCTTTTTGCCGCAACGGCAAAAAATTCCGAATCGTCGCTGCGGCAGACAACGGTTGAAACAAAATATCGGATATCATCCATTGCATGGTCGTTTTCCTTGATGACCGAATCCTTTGCCGAATTCTCCTCCCACCTGTAAAGCCCGAATTCTCTTACCGTTGCTTTGCAATCCGGAGAAAAAAGTATTTTTCCCTCTTTAAGGCAGTCTGAAACCCGCCTTATGCCGTCGATAACATCGTTTTTCGCCGCCGTAACCCGAAATCTGCCGCCGCGCCTTATGCACTCCGAAAAGCTCGCCGCCGACGGGTCGATAATAACCGCCTCAATCGGCAAATCCCCCGCAAGCTCGCAGAGCGCGTCGTAATGCTCGCTGTCGGTTTTCTGCCTGCCCTCGGCTCGGGAGTCAAAATAGTATTCTCTTATTCTGTACCATTTCCCGCCGTTTTCTCCCCACAAGCCGAAGGAGGACGGATTGACCGTTCCGTAGTCGCAGGAGATATAATATCGGTCAAACCGCTCCGGAGGGGTCACGATATGCTTTTGAGCCGAAAACATCGGGTAAACGCAGCCCTGAGCGGCAACCCATCTGCCAAGCACAAATCTTTCATAAAACGCGCCCGAATACATTCTTTCGTATCGGCGTATTATCGAGGGCGCAAGAGAGGGGTTGTCCTTCATCGTGAAGTGCAGATAAAGGCAGTTTTTTTCACCGTGGTTTTTTATCCACTCCTCGTGAAACCAATGCATCGGATGCTCGGGATTGCAGTTGAACCAGAATTTTGAGCCGTCAACGGAGCACCTTGCAAGTGCCTGCTCCACAAACGAGCGCGGCATCAAAGTTACCTCATCGAGCAAAACGCCCGCAAGAGTCATTCCCTGAATAAGCGCCGCCGAGCCCTCGTCCTTGCCGCCGAAAAGATAAAAGCGGTTTTTTGCGCCGCCGCAGGAAATTTCAATGAGATTTTGCGAATACTTTTCACAGCAGTCAAACCCAAGCTCGCGGAGCAGAGGCAAAATCACAGTTACCACATTCCGCCGCAAAGACGCTATAGTTTTGCCGCACATAGCAAAAGAACAGTCCGAAAACGCCGAAAAAGCCCATGCGACAAACGAAACGGACATACAAAGCGTTTTGCCCGAGCGCACCGCGCCGTCGCATATTATCGCATCATAATTTCTCAACGGGCTTTCGGGCATCCACCAGCAAAGAGCCTTCATCTGCTTTTCGGAAAACGCCGTAAACTTCCGCTTTTTTGATTTTTCGCTCAAGGCTCGTCACCTTGTGAAAGCTGCTTTGCTCCGTCTGACAGCGCCTGCACGAAGCTGCTCTGAACCGTATCCTCGCCCGCGCCGAGCTTTTCAAGCCTTTCAAGAGCTTTCAGCCTGTCAAAAAACTTGATTTCAAGCCCGCCGCCCTTTGGACGCTTGATTTCGGAAACACTAAAAAGATCAAGCTTTTCAATATCCTGAGGGCTTAAATCCTCCTCGCAGAGCATAAGCTTCATTGCGTCGGCAACCGAGCCGAAAGCAAGGCGTTTCAGCCCCTTTTCGACTGACGGAGCGACTGCGGCGGCTTTTTCAAGGCGGGATATCTCCGTTCTGATATCCTCTCTCGCAAGCAGCTTTTCCGCGCTTCTGCGCGGAGCTACGCAATAGCCCGCCCTTGCGGCGCTGCCCCTTGCCTCGCCGTCACGCGCGTAATATGCGCAGAACAGCTTTTCTTTTTCGGTCAACTCTTTTTTCAACCGATCACTCCTTTCCGAGAAATCAACGATTTCTCAACCTAATGTGATGGGAGTCGAACCCGATATGGTTTAAAACGGTCTATTTTCGGCATATTGTGTTCAACTCCCATCACCTTAAGCGCAAACATTGGTTTTTTTTAGCTCAATCAGCCTAAAACAAATTTGAGTTCTGCCCGAAAAAGAGCGCATTTGCTCCCGTTTTCGCCTGTTTTCAAGCGCAAAAAGCTGTTTTTCTCCGTTTTTGGTGATTATTTCAAATTTTCGTATTTTTTGTCTTTTTTACTTGACTTTATGCGCTTTGAGGTGTAACATTAAGAGGTAAAAAATTTTTTAGTACTGTGTGGTGAAAATTTTGGGCAGTTCCGATATACCTAACCCTCGAAGTAGATTTTTAAAAGAATATTGCCGCACAGACGGGGCTGCCGTTTCGGTTTTTATTGAGTGATTTTATGCTTTAAATCGCTTTTATTTCGGTTTGCATCGCCTTTGCGGAGAGCAGCCCTGCGGCTGCCGTGCTATAAGGAGATGCTTTTTTTATGGAAAATATTGAGATGCTCCTCTCGCAAATTGCCGAGCTTATTTCAAACGGAGAAATTTCCGCTCTGCGCGAGCTTTTGACGGAGATTAATGTCGTTGATACGGCTCAGTTGATTGAGGAGCTTGAATCCAAGGACAGGCTGCTTGTATTCCGCGTTTTGCCCAAGGATATTTCGGCAGAGGTTTTTGCTTATCTCGAGCCTGAAATTCAGGCGGAGCTTGTCCGCACGATAAACGACGCCGAGCTTGAAAGACTGCTTGACGAAATGTTTCTTGACGATACGGTTGACTTTCTTGAAGAAGTCCCCGCAAATGTTGTTACAAGAGTTCTTGCCCACTCCGACCCCGAAACAAGGCGGCTCATAAACCGATTTCTCAAATATCCCGACGACTGCGCGGGCAGCCTGATGACCATTGAAATGGTTCAGCTTCACACAAGCTTTACCGCTGCGCAGGCAATCGAGCATATAAGAAAAACAGGCGTTGACAAAGAAACGGTCTACACCTGCTACTGCACCGACAGAGAGCGTCACCTGCTCGGAAGCATTCCGCTCCTTTCGCTCCTGCTCTGCGATGAAAACGAGCTTGTCGGCGATATTATGGAGGACGACGCCCAGCTTATTTCGGTCAACACTCTTGATGACCGTGAAGAGGTTGCGGATATCGTTAAAAAATACGACCTTCTGAGCGTTCCCGTTGTTGATAACGAAAACCGACTTGTCGGCATTATCACGGTTGACGATATCGTTGACGTTATCGAAGAAGAAACCACCGAGGACTTTGAGAAGATGGCTTCTCTTGCCCCCTCCGATAACGAATATCTCAAAACAGGCGTGTTAAAGCTCGCAAAAAACAGAATCCCTTGGTTGCTGATTCTTATGATTTCGGGCACATTCACGGGAAAAATCATCGAGGGCTATGAAATTCTGCTTTCGGGCTTCGTTGCTCTGACAGCTTCAATGCCTATGCTCATGGGAACGAGCGGCAATGCGGGTCAGCAGATATCAACCCTTATGATACGCGGACTTGCAGTCGGAGAAATTGAAATCAGAGATTATTTCAAGGTTGTTTTTAAAGAACTGAGAGTTGCGGCAATATGCGGCTTCATTCTCGCTGTTGCGAATGTCGGGCGAATGTATCTTTTCTGTGACGGAACGATAGATGTCTATCTTGTTGTGTCGCTCGCTATGTTTTTCGCCGTTATCGTTGCAAAGCTCATCGGCTGCTCTCTGCCGATATTTGCAAAGCTCATAAGACTTGACCCTGCGCTTATGGCAGGCCCGCTTATCTCAACACTCCTCGATATGATAACTCTTTCAATCTATTTTGCTCTTGCAAAAGTATTTCTGCTCAGTTAAGATCGCGCGTCAGTTCATATGACAGCTCAAATAAAACAGCAAAGCAGCGCAAAGCGGAATTTACCGCCCTGCGCTGCTTTTTTGTTGATAACACCTATTATAAATTCTATGTATCCTAATATGAAGAAGGGACTTTTTATGGCGAACGATACCCACGCAAACGTT
>JAEDGK010000003.1 GCA_016297555.1 Clostridiaceae bacterium | reverse complement strand
TGATTATATATATAAATTTATTTTTAGAATTATGTGACATTTTTGTGCTCCTCAGTCAGGATAAATTACTGTAATGTATTTTACAATATATGTATCAATAAATCAATGTATAATTAGTTACAGAATGATTACAAATTGTTACAAATTTAATTGAAAATCACTAAAATTATGTCTGCCGTCAGATGGGTAACTCTAAGACAGCGATGAAAAAAGCAGAGACACTTCACAAGAGAAGAGCCTCTGCTTAAAACCGTTATTATAATGTTTTGATTTTGCCCGATTATTTAGCAGGGCAATGGTTGGTTGCGACAATGTCAATTCCCGTTCCGAGTATGTCGGAGATAAGCACATCGCCGAGCTTAACGGGCGCTTTTGCCTCAACCTTTGCAATCTCTTTCATACAATCCATTATTTTGCCCTTGGGAAGAGCACCTGCGGATTTGCAGGGAACAACATTATGTATTCCGCCGCTGACCTTAACTGTTGTTGCAAGGCTTCTGACGGGGTTAACACATTCGGTTCTTGCGTAGGCGTCGCCTCTTTTGCAGGTGTTGCCCGTTACGGAAATGATGTCGCCGTTATCGGCAAGCTCAACGGTTATGCCGCAGCCCATGGGGCAGGCTACGCAAATAATATTTTTCTGCATAAATCACACCTCCACAGAGATTTCGATTTCGCCGCCGGGAGCGAAGTTTTTCAGCATATCGTTTTTGATAATGACATTCTCCATTTCGCCGGGAGCAAGTCTGGGTCTCTTTTTGCTGATTATTTCTTCGCCGTTGTATTTAACAACCGTCTTGGCGTTTTTATAAACCTGACCTACTCTGAAATAAAGCTTTACATCGCCGTCGTTTTTGATGTTGACCTTTTGCGGAACAATGTAGCGCACGCCGTTAACTCCTTTTGTGGAAACATACTCGGGAGCTTCGGATTTGCCGAGAACATATCTTGCCGCGCCTTCGCCAGCCGTCTGGCTTTCAAGCGTTACATAGTCAACAAGATCGTGAACATGAAGAACATTGCCGCAAGCGAAAACGCCTTTGTGTGAAGTTTCTCTGAATTCGTCAACAACGGCGCCGTTGGTTACGGGGTCAAGCTCTATGCCGACAGCCCTTGTCAGTTCGTTTTCGGGGATAAGACCGACGGAGAGAAGCAGAGTGTCGCATTCGATATACTGCTCGGTTCCGGGAATGGGTCTGCGGTTTTCGTCAACATCGGCGATTGTAACGCCCTCAACTCTTTCTTTGCCGTGTATCTCGATAACGGTGCAGCTGAGTCGGAGAGGAATGTTGAAATCGTCAAGACATTGAACAATGTTTCTTGTAAGTCCGCTTGAATACGGCATAAGCTCGCATACAACCTTAACCTCCGCGCCCTCAAGGGTCATACGGCGTGCCATTATAAGACCGATATCGCCCGAGCCGAGTATAACAACCTTTTTGCCCGGCATATAGCCGTCAATGTTAACATATTTCTGAGCCGTGCCCGCGCTCATTATGCCGGAAGCCCTTGTACCCGCAATATTAAGAGCGCCTCTGGGTCTTTCGCGGCAGCCCATTGCAAGAATAACAGCTTTCGCCTGAATTTCAAGCAGACCGTCCTGCTTGTTAACGGCGTAAACAATGTTATCCTGAGTGATTTCAAGAGCCATTGTGTCGGTTTTATATTCGATTTCATTGCTGTTTACGAGAGAAATAAATCTGTCTGCATATTCCGGACCGGAAAGCTCCTCGCCGAAATAATGAAGACCGAAGCCCGTGTGAATGCACTGCTCAAGAATTCCGCCGAGAGTTTCCGCTCTTTCAAGAATAAGAATGCTGTCAACGCCGCATTCCTTTGCTCTGAGAGCAGCGGCCATTCCTGCGGGACCTCCGCCGATAACAACTATATCATAATTAAGCATAATCTCCGCCTCACTTTGTTCTTTCATAAAGAATTTTGGAATTGCCGCCGAATTTGGTTATTTCGTTTATTTCAACGCCAAGCTCTTTTGCAAGAATTTCAACAACCTTAGAGCCGCAGAAGCCGCCTTGGCAGCGACCCATGCCCGCGCGAGTTCTTCGCTTAACTCCGTCAACATCGCGCGCTCCGGCGGGAGCTTTGATTGCGTCTATGATTTCGCCCTCGGTTATTGTTTCGCAACGGCAGATTATTTTGCCGTAAGCGGGGTTCTTTTCAATGAGAGCTTTGCGCTCGGCGTTGCTCATATGTCTGAAACGCACGGGCTCTTCGCGCACGGGGTTGAAGTCCGCTTTTTCTTCGGGTGCCTCAGCCTTGACATAAATATCCTTGACATATTCGGCGATTGCGGGAGCAGAGGAGAGACCGGGTGATTCAATTCCCGCAACATTGATAAACTGCGGATTTTTTTCGCTCGGCTCAATAATGAAGTCGTCTCTGTCACAATGTGCTCTGAGACCTGCAAATGAGGTAATAACCTCTCTTGTTGTCAGGCAAGGAACCGATTTTTTTGCCGTCTGAAGAACGGAGGAAAGTGCGTCGGAGGTTGTTGAAACATCATCCTTATCTTCAATGTCCAGCGCGCTCGGTCCGATAAGAAGGTTACCGTCAACCGTGGGAGTTACAAGGATGCCCTTGCCCATCTTGGAGGGACATTGGAAGATGGTGTGGTTAGCAAGACCGCCGACGGATTTGTCGCAGAGCATATATTCGCCCTTTCTCGGGACGGTGTGTATGGAGGTATCGCCTATAAGGGCGGCGATTTCATCGCAGTAAACGCCTGCGGCGTTGATTATGTATTTTGCGGTAAATTCTTTTTCGCCGTTTGAAACGGTGAATACGCTGCCGTCAAAATCAATCTTTTTAACTTCAAAATTGCGGATAAAGTCAACGCCGTTGACAACCGCATTTTCAGCGGCAGCTATGGTCAGTTCATAAGGGCACACTATTCCGGCGCTCGGAGCCCACAAAGCCGCTTTTGCTTCATTGCTGATGTTAGGCTCAAGCTCGCGCAGCTTCTCGGCGTCATAGATTTCAAGCCCGGGAACGCCGTTTTTTACGCCTCTTTCAAGCAGCTCTCCGAGGGTTTCGGTTTCTTCGTCGGAAAAAGCGACTACAAGAGAGCCGATAGGCTTGAAAGGAACTCCGAGAGTCTTGCAAAGCTCGGGCATAGCGGCTGTGCCGGCAACATTGAGCTTCGCTTTGAGTGTGCCGGGCTTTGCGTCAAATCCTGCGTGAACAATGGCGCTGTTTGCCTTTGAGGTGCCCATTGCCATGTCGTTGCATTTTTCGACAAGAGCAATTTTAATGTTGTAGCGGCTGAGCTCTCGGGCGGTGAGCGACCCGATTACGCCTGCGCCGACAACGGCAACATCATAATTCATCTATAAAACCTCCGTTAATAAATAATTTACCGCATAACATTATATCATAAATAAATCGCCAAAACAACAGTTTTTCTATGCAAATTCGCTCAAATGTCGCTTTTTTTAGAATACGGCGGAATTTACAATAAAAACAGGGCTTTACTTTGTCTAAAAAGCCGAAAATTAAAAATGAACTGCATATATATTGACAAACCGTGAGTTTTAATGCACAATATATAGGAAATGTTTTTGAAAGGATACTGATAAATATGATGACCGATATCGAAATAGCACAGTCCGTTGAAATGAAACCGATAACCGAAATTGCCGAGGCGGCGGGTATTGACGGCAAATACCTCGAGCAATACGGAAAATACAAGGCAAAGGTTGACCTTTCTCTGCTTAACGAGAGCGAGCGCAAAAACGGCAAGCTCATTCTTGTAACGGCAATTACGCCCACTCCCGCAGGCGAGGGAAAAACCACAACCACCATCGGTCTTGCCGACGGTCTTAAAAGAATTGGCAAAAATGTAATGGTTGCGCTCCGTGAGCCGTCTCTCGGACCCGTTTTCGGCATCAAGGGCGGCGCTGCGGGCGGCGGATATGCTCAGGTTGTTCCCATGGAGGATATTAATCTTCATTTTACGGGCGATTTTCACGCTATCGGCGCGGCGAACAATCTGCTTGCCGCAATGCTGGATAATCATATTTATCAGGGTAATTCACTCAATATCGACCCGCGCAGAATTACATGGAAGCGCTGTGTTGATATGAATGACAGGCAGCTCAGATTTATTACCGACGGTCTGGGCGGCAGAGTCAACGGCGTTCCGAGGGAGGACGGCTACGATATAACCGTTGCTTCGGAAATAATGGCGGTTCTCTGCCTTGCAACATCCATAACCGATTTGAAAGAACGCCTTTCAAGAATAATTGTCGGATATACCTATGACGAAAAGCCCGTAACCGCGGGTCAGCTCAATGCGGCGGGTGCTATGACAGCTTTGCTCAAAGACGCTCTTAAACCCAATCTTGTGCAGACTCTTGAGGGAACTCCCGCGCTTGTTCACGGCGGTCCTTTTGCCAATATTGCTCACGGCTGTAATTCCGTAACCGCAACAAAGCTTGCAATGAAGCTCGGTGATTATGCCGTTACCGAGGCGGGCTTCGGCGCAGACCTCGGAGCCGAGAAATTCCTTGATATTAAATGCCGCTGTGCGGGGATTACTCCCAATGCCGTTGTAGTCGTTGCCACCGTCAGAGCGCTTAAAATGCACGGAGGAACTGCAAAAACAGAGCTGAATACAGAAAATCTTGATTCTCTTGAAAAGGGAATACCCAACCTTCTTCGCCATGTTTCCAACATCAAAAATGTTTATAAGCTTCCCTGCGTTGTTGCCGTTAACCGTTTTCCGACCGATACCGATGCGGAAATTGAGCTTGTTATCGATAAATGCAAGGAACTTGGCGTAAATGTTGTTCTTTCCACCGTCTGGGCAGAAGGCGGTAAGGGCGGCGAGGAGCTTGCAAAAGAGGTTGTCAGACTTTGCGAAGAACCCAATGATTTCTCATTCTCATATGAGCTTGACGGCTCGATTGAAGATAAAATCGAAGCTGTTGTAAAGAAGATTTACGGCGGAAGCGGCATCAGCGTAATGCCCGCCGCAAAGAAGCAGATAGCCGCGCTTGAAGCTATGGGATATTCAGGTCTGCCCGTTTGCATTGCAAAAACGCAATACAGCTTTTCGGATGATCCTGCCAAGCTCGGCGCTCCCGAAAACTTCACCGTAACGGTCAAAAATGTCAAAATCTCCGCAGGAGCAGGTTTTATCGTGGTTTTGACCGGCGATATTATGACTATGCCCGGCTTGCCCAAGGTTCCCGCGGCGGAAAAAATCGATGTTGACGAAAACGGAAAAATCAGCGGACTGTTTTGATTGATTTAACATATTGTAAAAATTTTAACATTAACATTAATTGCCCTCAAATGCCTGCCGAAAAGGCGGATTTGAGGGCAATTACAATTCTTTTGGTATTAACTTTATTAATCAGACTAAAAATTTATTCTGCTCAAAACTTCTCCTACCTTTTCGTGAATGATAAGTCCGAATTTTGAGTCCATTTCGGTTTCGTCACGGTTGATGAGAACCAGATTATCTCCCGAAAAATATCTTATAAAACCCGCCGCGGGATATACCGTAAGCGAAGTCCCAGCAACAATGAGCAGGTCGGCGGCAGTAATTGCGATGACAGCTTTGGTAATAACATCGCTGTCAAGCGGTTCTTCATACAGAACTACATCGGGTTTTATAATACCGCCGCATTCGCATATAGGAATTCCGTCGGCTTTATAAACATAGTCAAAATCATAAAATTTACCGCATTTCATGCAGTAATTGCGAAGAGCCGAGCCGTGAAGCTCACAAACCGATTTACTTCCTGCTTTTGTGTGAAGTCCGTCAACATTCTGCGTTATAACCGACAGCAGCTTGCCGCTTTTTTCAAGCTCCGCAAGCTTATAATGGGCGTCATTCGGCTTTGCGTCGGGATAGCAAAGATGCTTCCTGTAAAAATCATAAAATTCAGCCGTGTGCTCCATAAAAAATGTATGGCTCAAAATCGTTTCGGGCGGAATTTTATAATCCGTCATATATATGCCGTCGGCAGAGCGGAAATCGGGGATGTTACTTTCCGTCGAAACACCTGCGCCTCCGAAAAACACAATGCGGCTGCTTTGAGCAATCACTTCGTTCAGCCTTAAAATTTTATCGTTTAATTCCATGATTTTCACCCCGATTGAAATTATATACTTATCCGCGCGATAATTCAATGTTTTAATAAACATTTTAACAAAATATTGACTTTTTGTTGCAATGAAGCACAAAAAGTGGTATAATAACCAATAACCTATTTTATGTTTATTGACTGCCTTTTGCGGAATACTAAATTTGTTTTATTCCAAGAAAGGAAAGTGTGAAATGAAAAGCAATAAAAATAAAAGGGAAAACTTTTTTCTGCCCTCTCCTCCGTGGCAGTCGCCTGATTTTAACAGCTCGGGAGCAGACTGCGGCGAGGGTCAGTCTGCATTGAGCAATATAATCGAATCGGGCTCGGTTACCGTGAAAAAAGGCGAGCATCTTATTCATTGCCTGACTATTATCGGTCAGATAGAAGGTCATTATATACTTCCCGCCCAAAATAAGACCACAAAATACGAACATGTCATTCCTCAGCTTGTGGCTATTGAAGAAAGCGACGAGGTTGACGGACTTATTATGATTTTAAACACGGTCGGCGGCGATATTGAAGCAGGGCTTGCCATTGCCGAGCTTGTTTCGGGTATGACAACGCCTACCGTATCGCTCGTTCTCGGCGGAGGTCATTCAATCGGTGTGCCGCTTGCGGTTTCTACCGACCGCTCTTTTATCACTCCGTCGGCAACAATGACCATTCATCCCGTGCGTATGAACGGTCTGGTGCTCGGAGTTCCGCAAACTCTCTCGTATTTTGAGCAGATGCAGGAAAGAATCGTCCGCTTTGTTTCCGATAATTCGGAAATTTCGCCCGACCGTTTCAGAGAAATGATGCTTGCAACCGGCGAGCTTGTTATGGATGTGGGAACGGTTCTCAGCGGTGAAGCCGCCGTTAAAGAGGGGCTGATAGATTCGCTCGGCAGTCTGTCTGATGCTTTGAATTGTTTATATGATTTAATAAATGAGCGTGAAGCCGAAAACGGGGCTTCCGATAATAACATTCCGAAAGGATGAAATAAATGGCAAACACCCAAAAGAAAAAAACAGGCGGTTCACAAAAGAAAAAGCCTGCACCAAAGAGCCAAAGTGCCAAGGCTTCGCAGTCAAAGCAGTCCGCACCCGAGAAAAAAGAGGTTTCCGCAGCGGTTCAGCGCCAGAAAGCGGCGATAATTATGATGGCGGCTGCGGTTTTTCTGCTTTGCGTTGCATTTATAAAAGGTGAAAGCGTGTGGCTCAAACTGCACAATGCAATGTTCGGAATTTTCGGATTCTGTGCATATATTATGCCCGCCTTGCTCATATATATGGCGATAGTTTATGCCAAGGACAAGCCGCTCGGCAGCATTGCCGCAAACCTTACGGGCACAGGCATTTTTGTTGCTCTGCTCAGCGGAGCCATACATATTTTTGCAAACGAAGCCGAGTATCTTTCTTTGGTTTCGATAAGGGATCAGATTGCCGATTCGTGGGACAAGGCTGCCGCTCTTGATAACGGCGGCGTTATCGGCTCAATTATCGGGGGACTTATCTCCAAGCTTTTCGGCAAGGTAGGCGCGGGTATAACCGTTATTATTCTCCTTGCCGTGCTTGCAATGCTTTTAACGGGCACAACTCTGCTCGGGCTTTTCAATGCAATAAAAAAACCCGTCAGAAAAGTCGGCGAGATGACAAACGAAAAGCTTGAGCAAAATGCCATGCGCCGTGAGCAGCTTGAGCAGGAGAGAGAAAAAGAAAAGGCGAAAAAGCCTTTCAGCCCTCCCGAGCAGCCGACTGTTTCCGTTGAAAAGTTTGAGGATAATTTTGTTACGGACGAATCAACCTTTGCACCCGTTGACGAAGCTCCGATGCCGGAGATACCCGTTGTAAGGCTTCCCGATGCCAAACCTACGGAGATAATAGAGGAAACGGTTGAAGCCGCCGTCGCTCAGGAAAAACCGAAAAGAAGAAAAGCCGCGCCCCCTGTTGCGGACGGCGAGCCCGAGGAAGATCCGCGCGAATTTCCCGAGGAAGAAAAAGCGGAGCAGGAAGCGGAAAAGCCCGATTATGTTTTCCCGCCCATTGACTGCCTCAATCTTGCCGAAAGAGAGGGCGGCACAGATAATATGGCGGAGATGCAGCTCGGCGCAAAGAAGCTGATTGCAACTCTTGAAAGCTTTAAAATTAAGGCTGAAATAACCAACATATGCCGAGGACCTTCGGTTACAAGATATGAGCTTGTTCCCGATGCGGGCGTCAGAATTAACAAAATAACAAATCTTGCGGACGACATCGCTCTGCGCCTTGCGGCAACAAGCGTGCGTATCGAAGCACCCATTCCCGGCAAATCTGCAATCGGAATCGAAGTGCCCAACAGCGCAAAATCAATGGTAACAATGCGTGAAATCATTGATACACCTCAGTTCAGGGATTCAAAAAGCAAGCTTACGGTTGCTCTCGGAAAAGACATAACGGGCAATATTATCTGTGCAGACCTTGCCAAGATGCCGCATCTGCTTGTAGCGGGCACAACAGGCTCGGGCAAATCCGTCTGTCTTAATTCAATGATAGTCAGTATTCTTTATAACGCTTCGCCCGATGAGGTCAAGCTGCTTATGATTGACCCCAAAATGGTTGAGTTTACCATTTATAACGGCATAGCCCATCTTGAAGTTCCCGTTGTTTCAAATCCGCGCAAGGCGGCGGGTGCGCTCGGCTGGGCGGTTGGCGAAATGGAAAAAAGATATATGCAATTTTCCGAAAACAGCGTCAGAGATATCAAAGGCTTCAATAAGCTTTGCGAAACAAGAGACGATCTTCAGAAAATGCACCAGATTGTTATTTTTATTGACGAGCTTTCGGATTTGATGATGGTTTCTCCAAAAGAGGTTGAGGATTCCATTTGCCGCCTTGCTCAGATGGCGCGAGCCGCAGGTATTCATCTTGTTATCGCAACTCAGAGACCCTCTGTCGATGTTATTACGGGCATAATCAAGGCGAATATTCCGAGCCGTATTGCGCTTTCGGTTTCTTCACAGATTGATTCAAGAACAATTCTTGATGCCGTCGGAGCGGAAAAACTGCTCGGCAACGGCGATATGCTTTTCAGCCCCGTAGGCTCATCAAAATCTCTGCGTGTTCAAGGCTGCTTTATTTCCGACGCAGAGGTTGAAAAGGTTGTTAATCACATCAAGCAGCAGGCTCAGACTACATATAATGAAGATACAATTCACGAAATCGAAGCGAAAGCCGCTGCGGCTGAAAATGCCAAAAAGCGCTCTGCTGATTTTGAGGATGAGGGCGAGGATTGGGATCCCGCACTCAACGATGCAATAGAGGTTGTCGTCAATGCGGGCGGAGCTTCCACAACCATGCTTCAGAAAAAACTCAAGCTCGGCTATGCCCGTGCTTCAAGAGTTATGGATCAGCTTGAAGAAAAAGGAATTGTCGGTCCGTCCGAGGGCGCAAAGCCCAGAGCGGTTTTAATTACAAAACAGCAATGGTATGAAATGCAGGCTCTTGCAAACGGCGCAGGCGCGCCGAGTATTGACGATGTTTTTGAGGACGATGACGATTTCGCAGGCTCGGAGGATGATTTTGAGTAAGATTAACGGATTTTTACCCGTCACAAAAGAAGAAATGACTGCTCGCGGCTGGGACAGCCCCGATTTTGTCTATGTGAGCGGAGACGCCTATGTTGATCATCCCGCTTTCGGTGCGGCGATTATAACAAGGGTGCTTGAAAACGCGGGCTTCAGGGTTGCGTTTCTTGCTCAGCCCGATTGGCATAATACCGATGATTTTATGCGTTTCGGCAAGCCGAAGCTCGGCTTCCTTGTCAGCAGCGGAAACATCGATTCAATGGTTGCTCATTACACCGCTGCTAAGAAAAAACGCAGCTCCGATTATTACAGCCCCGGCGGAAAAATCGGTCTCAGACCCGACAGAGCCGTAATAGTCTATTGCAACAGAATAAGAGAAGCTTACGGCGATATACCCATAATCATCGGCGGCTTGGAAGCGTCGCTCCGCAGATTTGCCCACTATGATTATTGGGACGATAAGGTGCGCCGCTCAATACTTTTTGACGCTCAGGCAGACCTTATTTCCTTTGGTATGGGTGAACGCTCGATTGTCGAAATTGCAAAACGGCTTTCCGCGGGCGACAGAGTGTCGGAAATCAGAGATATCCGCGGAACATGTTACAGCGTAGATGTTCGAGAAACGCCGTACTCAGGCGCGGAGTGTCCTTCGTTTGAAAATGTGTGCAATTCAAAAAAGGAATACGCTGTTTCGTGCCGTATTCAGCAGGATGAGCAGGATTTTTTCAGAGGAAAGGCAATCAAACAGCGCCACGGCGGCAGAATGCTCGTTCAGAATCCTCCCGCCATACCGCTTTCACAAAAGGAGCTTGACGAGGTTTACGCTCTGCCGTATATGCGTACTTACCATCCGATGTACGAGAGCGAGGGCGGTGTTCCGGGCATTGAGGAGGTGCGCTTTTCGATAGCGCATAACCGCGGCTGCTTCGGCGGCTGCAACTTCTGCTCGCTTGCTTTTCATCAGGGCAGATATATAACAACCCGCAGTAAGGAATCAATAATCCGTGAAGCAAAGCTTCTGACTCGGCTTCCGGATTTCAAAGGCTATATCCATGATATCGGAGGTCCCACGGCGAATTTCCGCCGCCCGTCCTGCGACGGGCAGGAGGAACGCGGACTTTGCAAGGGCAAGAAATGCCTCGCTCCCGTTCCGTGCCCGAATTTAAAGCCCGACCACAGCGAATATCTTGACATTCTGCGTGCCGTGCGTTCACTGCCGGGAGTTAAAAAGGTGTTTGTTCGCTCAGGTATAAGATATGATTATATGCTTGCCGATAAGGACGATTCGTTTTTTAAGGAGCTTGTTGAAAATCATGTCAGCGGTCAGTTAAAGGTAGCGCCCGAGCATTGCTCTGCAGCGGTGCTTGATAAAATGGGCAAGCCGCATATTGAAGCATATGTTGAATTTTCAAGGCGATATTTCAAATATACAAAGAGCGTGGGTAAGGAGCAGTATCTCGTTCCTTATCTTATGTCCTCACACCCCGGGAGCACTCTGAAAGAAGCGGTTGAGCTTGCGCTGTTCCTTAAAAAAATCGGCGTAAGACCCGAGCAGGTTCAGGATTTTTATCCGACTCCCGGAACGGTTTCAACCTGTATGTTTTATACGGGGCTTGACCCATACACCCTTAAAGAAGTCTATGTAGCCAAAGACCCGCACGAAAAAGCTATGCAGAGAGCTTTGCTCCAATATTTTAATCCAAAAAACGCCGCCCTCGTGCGCGAAGCGCTTATAAAAGCAGGCAGGAGGGATTTGATAGGCTTTTCAGATAAATGTCTGACAGCTCCGGAAAAACGCAAAGCTCCGAGCGGTAAAGAAAGGTACGCAAGCGGCAATGAAAGACAATATAAAAACAGAAAAAAGAATAAATAAGAAACTGCTTTACGCTGTCGCAATTATTTTGATTGCCTTGATTTATGCCGTTGGCAGTGCGTCCGGGCTTTGGGGCGAGGATCCGGGCGTAACTCTCGGCGTAGACGCCGATACCGACGGCTTTGCAGTTCATTACATTGATGTCGGTCAGGGCGATTGCTCGCTTGTTGTCTGCAACGGCAAAACTCTGCTTATTGACGGCGGCGAAAACGAGCATGAAACAAAGGTTATAAACTATCTGCGCTCACTTAAAATTGAGAAACTTGATTATATTATTGCTACTCACCCGCATACCGACCATATCGGCGGTCTGCCTGAGGTTCTTTCGGAATTCGGCGCAGATAAAATCATAATGCCGCGCATTTCAAAAGAGCTTACTCCCACCAACTCAACTTATACCGCTTTGCTGAAAGCCATAAAAGCTTCGGGGGCTAAGGCGATTCCCGCCTGCGTGGGTCAGACATACGAGCTTGGCGGTGCGGTTTTTGAAATACTTGCTCCGATTTCATATGATGCAGATAATCTTAACAATTTTTCTGTTGTTACACGCCTGACCTACGGCGGAAAGTCGTTCCTGTTTACGGGCGATGCCGAAACCAAGGAGGAAGCTGAGATTATTGCAGGCGGAGCACAGCTTAAAAGCGATGTTATCAAGGTCGGTCATCACGGCTCAAAAACTTCTTCCTCAAAGAAATTCCTTGAAGCGGTTATGCCCGAAATTTGCATTATAATGTGCGGCGAGGATAACGATTACGGCCATCCGCACGAATCCGTGCTGAAACGAATTGCAAATTATACCGACAGGATTTACAGAACGGATATCTGCGGTGACATTGTTATCAGAAGCGACGGAACCGAGCTAAGTGTCGAATACGAAAACCAATGAGGTGATTTGCTTGTATCTCAGCGTTGACAGAATTGAAAACGGCATTGCCGTTTGTGTTGATGACGGCGGTGAAACGCACGGCGTTTTGCTTGAAAACATAATCGGAGAGCTTCGGGAGGGGAGCATAATAATACCCGATGCTGACGGAATGTATTCCGTTGATGAAAGTGAAACCGAGCTTAGGCGCGAGGCTAATTTTGACCTTGCCGAAAGCCTTTTTGACGAATAACGGCAGATAATTAATATTATTTATAAAAAATACGCGGGATTATTCAATTTCCTCTTGAATAATCCCGCGCTTTATTATATAATAATCAATATATGTTCATTATGGAGGAATATCACTTGCCTGCCGATTTTAATATAAACAAAACAGCGGTTTCATCCGATGAGCTGCAAAAGCAAAGGGAATATTCTCAGCTTGTCAGAAGCATAATTGAGCAGCGTTTTTCAGAGCCGCCCAAGGCTTTTGTTCATACCTACGGCTGCCAGGGAAATGTTGCCGACGGCGAGCGTCTTAAAGGAATGCTTGAGGAAATGGGGTATTCTCTTGTTGACGAGCTTGACGGAGCGGATTTAGTGCTTTATAATACCTGCGCCATCAGGGAACACGCGGAAGACAGAGTGTTCGGCAATGTCGGCGCGCTCAAATCAAGAAAGTCAGAAAACCGCGATATGAAAATTCTGCTTTGCGGCTGTATGATGCAGCAAAAGCACATTGCGGAAAAAATCAGAAAGAGCTATCCGTTTGTGGATATCGTTTTCGGCACTCATGTTATTCACAGACTGCCCGAGTTTCTTTATTTTAATCTCAGCACGGGCAAAAAAATATATGAGCTCCCCGATGCCGACGGAGTTATTGCCGAGGAGCTTCCCGTTCACCGCGACAGCGATTTCAAAGCATGGCTTCCCATAATGTACGGCTGCAACAATTTTTGCAGCTACTGCATTGTGCCTTATGTAAGGGGCAGGGAGCGCAGCAGAGACCCCGAAACGATAATCAAAGAGGCGGAGCAGCTTGTTGCCGAGGGCTATAAAGAAATTACTCTGCTCGGCCAGAATGTCAATTCCTACGGCAAATACCCCGATTACGGCTGTAATTTCGCACAGCTTCTTGAAAAACTGAATTCAATCGAGGGCGATTTTATAATCCGCTTTATGACTTCTCACCCCAAAGACTGCACTCATGAGCTGCTTGACACAATGGCAAGGTGTAAAAAGGTTGCAAGGCATCTCCATCTTCCTTTCCAGAGCGGAAGCAACAGAGTGCTTGACGCAATGAACAGGCGATATACGCGTGAAAAATATCTTGAACTTCTTAACTATGCCTATTCCGTTATGCCCGACCTTTCGGTAACGAGCGATGTAATAGTCGGCTTCCCCGGGGAAACATATGAAGAGTTCCTTGAAACGGTTTCACTTGTCAGAGAAGCAAGGTTTACTTCAATGTATACCTTCATTTTTTCACCGCGTGAGGGAACGGTTGCCGCAAAGCTGCCCGACCCCGTTTCAAAGGAAGAAAAAAGCCGTTGGTTCAAGGAACTGCTTGATGCTCAGGAGGTAATTGCCGCCGAGCGCACGGCTTCTATGGTCGGCAAAACCTACCGCGTCCTTTGCGAGAGCGTTGGCAAAAACGGCTTGATTGAGGGCAGAACTCAGGGGAATATTATAATTGAATTTCCCGCCGATGAAAGCGTTATCGGCACTTTCCGCAATGTCACCGTCACGGAATCGTTAACATGGATTTTGCGCGGAAAGCTTTCGGATTAATCACCTTTACCAATTAATACGGATAATGTCGTATTAAATAATACAGTTAGGAGAAACAAAAATGGATGTAATTGCAAAAGCAAGAGAGCTTGGCGCTCTTCTTCAGCAGGACGAACGCTATCTCAAACTTATGGAGGCTCAGAAAGCCAACGAGGCGGACGATGCTCTTAACGAGCTGATAGCAAGAATTCAGCTTGTTCAGATGTCGTTTCAGCACGAAGCTGCAAAAGAGGATAAGAACGAGCAGAAGCTTGAAGCCTATGACAAGGAGTTCGGCGAGATTTACACTCAGATTATGGCTAATCCCAATATGCAGGCTTATGAGGCGGCAAGAGCCGAAATTGACAAGCTTATGCAGTATATAACAGGTATTTTTGCACTTTGCCTTCAGGGCGAAGACCCTGCAACCTGCGAGCCCGAGCAGGAGCACAGCTGCGGCGGCGAATGCTCTTCCTGCGGCGGTTGTCACTGATATTCATTAAGAACGGGGGCTGCCGTTTAAGCAGCCCCGGGATTTTTTGAAAGGTATGGTAAATTCATGGCAGAGCTTACCCCAATGATGAAGCAGTATTTTCAGGTTAAGGAGCAATATCCGGACACTATTCTGATGTTTCGTCTCGGAGATTTTTACGAGATGTTCTTTGACGATGCGAAGCTTGTATCCGCAGAGCTGGAGCTCGTTTTGACGGGCAGAGACTGCGGGCAGGAGGAAAGGGCGCCTATGTGCGGCGTTCCGTTCCACAGTGCGGATTCTTACATTGCTCGCCTTGTTGCAAAGGGCTATAAAGTAGCAATTTGCGAGCAGCTTGAAGATCCCGCTCTTGCAAAAGGAATAGTTAAGCGCGATGTAACAAGGGTGCTCACTCCCGGCACGGTTATTGAAAGCACAATGCTTGACGAAAGCAGAAATAACTTTCTTGCCTGTATCTGCGCCTTAAAAGACGGCGTAGGGCTTTGCTTTGCCGATATTTCCACGGGCAGCGTTCATGCAACGCAGCTTGAAAGAAAGAATTCACAGCGAAGGATTATTAACGAGCTCGGCAGATTTTCTCCGAGCGAAATTATAATCAATGCAGACACTTTGAAGCTTGACGGCGTAACCGATTTCGTTAAAAACAGGCTTCATTCCGCCTGCGATTTGCTTGATGACGATTGCTTTGACTTTTCAAAAGCTTCCGCTGTTCTGATGAAGCATTTCGGTAAATCCTCGCTTGCCGAGCTTTCCCTTGACGGCGCACCAGCCGCCGTCTGCGCTCTCGGCGCGGCTCTGGATTATCTCAAAAGCGTTCAGAAAACCGAGCTTGAAAACATTAAGGATATTGATTTTTACGGCTCGGGCAGTTTTATGCGCCTTGATGTTTCAACGCTTCGCAATCTTGAAATAACAGAAACCATGAGAAACAGAGAAAAGCGCGGCTCGCTTCTCTGGGTTCTTGATAAAACCAAAACCTCAATGGGCAAAAGAATGCTCAGAAGCTGGCTTGAACAGCCTCTGCTCAGCATAGCCAAAATAACAAGGCGGCATAACGCCGTTTCGGAGCTTGTTGAAAACCCCTCTCTCAGGGAAGACATTGCCGAGGCATTGAGCGGTTGTCAGGATATGGAAAGGCTCATAACCCGCATTGCTTATTCAACGGCAAATGCGCGCGAGCTGCGTGCGCTTTCTTCAACGCTTGAAAGACTGCCGGGCATAAAATCTCTCATTTCTTCCTGCCGAAGCAGTATGCTCGGCGAATTATGCTCGGAAATTCTTCCGCTTGACGAGCTTGCGGCGCTGATTGACGGTGCGATTGTTGACGAGCCTCCGTTTTCCGTGCGCGAGGGCGGCATGATTAAAGACGGCTTTAATGAAGAGCTTGATTCCCTGCGTGACATTGTTGCCAACGGAAAGGGATATATTGCCGACATTCAGCACAGAGAGCAGGAGAAAACGGGTATCAAAAAGCTCAAAATCGGCTATAACCGCGTTTTCGGCTATTATATTGAAGTGCCCAACGCTTTCAAGGAGCTTGTGCCCGAGGATTACATAAGAAAGCAGACGCTTACAAACTGCGAGAGATTTATAACTCAGGAGCTTAAAGAGCTTGAATCCAAGGTTCTCGGAGCGCAGGAAAGAATTGTAAGGCTTGAATATGAGGTCTTCGATTCCGTCAGAAAAAAGGCTGCCGAGCATCTTTATGATATTCAGAGAACTGCGGCTGCGGTTGCCGCGCTTGATGTTATTTGTTCTTATGCACGAGTTGCCGCAGAAAATAACTATTGCTGCCCCGCAATGAATGCCGGAGACAGGGTTTCGATAACCGACGGCAGACACCCCGTTGTTGAGAAAATGATTGATTTTCCCTTTGTTCCCAACGACACCGAGCTTGACTGCGGCGATAACCGCTGTGCAATTATAACAGGCCCTAATATGGCGGGTAAGTCCACTTATATGCGTCAGGTTGCATTGATTTGTCTTATGGCTCAGGCAGGCAGCTTTGTTCCCGCTCAGACTGCGGAGCTTTGCGTTGTTGACGGCATATTTACCCGTATCGGTGCGTCGGACGATTTGGCTTCGGGTTCGTCAACCTTTATGGTCGAGATGAACGAGGTTGCAGATATTTTGAAAAACGCAACTTCAAACAGTCTGATTATTTTTGATGAAATCGGCAGAGGTACTTCTACCTTTGACGGAATGAGTATTGCAAGAGCCGTGCTCGAATTTTCCGCCGATAAACGCAGGCTCGGAGCAAAAACGCTTTTTGCAACTCATTATCATGAGCTTACCGAGCTTGAAAACAGCGTTTCGGGCGTTAAAAACTATAATATTGCCGTTAAAAAGCGCGGCGATGACATAACCTTCCTTCGCAGAATTGTTCCCGGCTGTGCCGACGGAAGCTACGGCATAGAGGTGGCAAAGCTTGCGGGCGTTCCCACAAGCGTTGTTGAGCGTGCGAAGGTTGTGCTCAAAGAGCTTGAGGGCGAGGGCTTGAGAGCCGTCCCCGCAAGGCATAACGATGCCGCCGAGCAGGATATGCAGATTTCTTTCGGCAGCTCAAACGAAAAAGATATCATAGAAAAGCTTAAAAGTATTGATGTTAATACGCTCACGCCGATAGAGGCAATGAGTGTTCTTTATGACCTGTCAAAGCAGGCAAATAATTAACGAAGGAGGTTCCTTATGCCGAAAATAAATGTTCTCCCAAAGCATCTTGCAGAGCTTATCGCCGCGGGTGAGGTTGTTGAACGCCCCGCTTCGGCAGTAAAGGAGCTTCTTGAAAATTCCATTGACGCGGGAGCCGACAGCGTAACCGTTGAAATAAAAAACGGCGGTATTTCTTATATCAGAATAACCGATAACGGCTGCGGAATTGCGCGCGAAGACATTCGCAACGCTTTTGTAAGCCACGCCACAAGCAAAATAGCGTCTCCCGAGGATTTAAACGGAATAATTACCCTCGGCTTTCGTGGAGAGGCTTTGGCGAGCGTGAGCGCAGTTGCAAAAGTCGAGGTTATGACGAGAACTCCCGAGGAGCAGAGCGGCACAAGATATGTAATCGAAAACGGCGAGGAAAAGCTCCTTGATGACGCAGGCTGCCCGAAGGGGACTACAATAATTGTCAGAGATTTATTCAGCAAAACCCCCGCAAGAATGAAATTTCTGAAAAAAGATGTTACCGAGGCTAATGCCGTTGCGGCGGTTGTTGACAGAATAGCGCTTTCGCATCCCGAGGTTTCGGTTCGCTTTATCCGCGAGGGCAAGCAGACGCTTATAACAAGCGGCAAGGGCGACCTTTTAACCTGTATCCGTGAAGTGTTCGGCAAGGAGTTTTCGTCGGGTCTTATTCCTGCAGAATATTCGTCGGGCGCGGTTAAGGTAAGCGGCTTTGTTTCAAAGCCCTCCGAATCAAGACCTAACAGAAATATGCAGTTTTTCTTTCTGAACGGAAGATTAATTAAAACCGCAACGGGCAGCGCGGCTCTGAGCGAGGGTTATAAAAGCTCGGTAATGGTCGGCAAATTCCCGTCCTGCGTGCTTAATATTGAAATTAACCCGTCGCTTGTTGATGTTAATGTTCATCCCGCAAAAACCGAGGTCAGATTTTCAGACGAGCGTGTAATATTCAACGCAATATTCTACGCCTGCAAGAATGCTCTTTCTGCGGGCGACGCTCCCAAGCAGATTAAAGAAATTTCAAAGGATTTTTATAAAGCGCCCGAAAAACCGCCAGAGCAGCTTAAAATTACTGCCGTGCCGAGCCCAAAAAACGATTTTTGGCAGCATATTCCAAAGTCCGAACCCGAGGTTAAGGTTACTCAATATGAGCCAAAACCCGTTTCCGATAATAAATCGCACGTAACTGCGGCGGTAGCATTTAAATCTCCCGAGCCGGAAATTGTAATTGAAGAAAAAATTGAGGATATCCTTTTGAATTCGCAGCCGAAAGTCGAAATTGCCGAGCCCGTTGCCCCCGAAGTTCCCGTTTCCGAGGAAAAAACAGGCTTTTGCGAAGAAAAGTTTTTGCTTGTAGGCGAAGCCTTTAAGGCTTATATCATTTGTCAATATGAGAATAAACTGATTTTTATTGATAAACACGCGGCTCATGAACGCATTATATATGAAAAGCTTAAAAGAGAGAGCGGTGAGCGCACACCTCAGATTTTGCTGCTGCCCGTAACCGTTACTCTTTCCAAAGAAGAATATTCCGCCGTGCTTGAAAATATAGAGCTGATAAATCAAGCAGGCTTTGAGGTTGAGGATTTCGGCAGCGGATGCATTATCGTCAGAGAATGTCCCATGGAGCTTTCTGCGGATGATGTTGAATCCGTTATCAGTGAGATTGCAGGCAGATTTATTGACAAGCGTCAGGATGTAATGTTTGAGAAGCTTGATTGGATTTTTCATTCCGTTGCTTGCAGAAGCGCAATAAAAGCGGGCGATTTTACATCGCGAATTGAAATGGAGAGATTTGCAAAGCAGGTTCTTTCAATGCCCGATATCCGATACTGTCCGCACGGCAGACCCGTGCTTATTGAAATGACGCAAAGAGAGCTGGAGAAAAATTTTGGCAGAGTCTAATACCATACCTTTAATAGCCGTTGTCGGACCCACCGCGTCGGGCAAAACCTCGCTTGCCGTTGATATTTGCAAAAAAATAGGCGGCGAGGCGGTTTCCTGCGATTCCATGCAGATTTATAATGGTATGGATATTGCAACGGCAAAGCCCACTGCCGATGAAATGCGCGGAATACCGCATCATCTTATAGGATTTCTTGAGCCGGACGAGCCGTTCAGCGTGGCTAAATACTGCGAGGCGGCAAGAGCGGCAATTAACGATATTGTTTCGCGCGGCAAAAAGTCCGTGCTCGTCGGCGGAACGGGGCTTTATTACAACTCGCTTGTTGACAATATTGAATTTCTGCCCGAAGAAACAGATTTTGAATACCGTGAGGAATTGAAAAAAAGAGCCGAATCCGAGGGTGCACAGGTGTTGCTTGACGAGCTTTATAAAGCGGATCCCGCCGCTGCCGCCGAGCTTCATGTCAACAATCTCGGGCGCATAATACGCGCGCTTGAGATTTGCCGCACAACGGGCAAAACCAAAACACTGCAAAATGAGCTTTCAAGGAAAAATCCGTCACCCTTTACGGTTACGGCGATTTGTCTTGACGCAAGGGACAGGCAATTTTTATATAACAGAATAAACAAGCGGGTTGACATTATGCTTGAAAGCGGTCTTTTGCAGGAGGCAGAGAAGTTTTTTGATTCATCGCTCGGCACTACGGCGCGGCAGGCAATCGGCTATAAAGAGCTTTATCCTTATTTTTCGGGCGAAAAAAGCCTTGAAGAATGTGTTGACTGCCTGAAAATGCAAACGCGCAGATATGCCAAGCGCCAGCTTACATGGTTCAGGCGTGATGAAAGAATGAATTTCTTATATATTGATGAATATGAAAACAGCGGCGCTCTGCTTGACGCCGCGATGAAAATAATCGAAAGGGGGAGCGGCAAATGAAAAGTAAAGACAGGCTTTTAAAAGTTCTTGCGGCGGCGGCAGCGGTTATAATCGTTGTTTTCTTTGCTTCCGAGATCTACAGCCTGACCGCGCGCAGCTATACAACCCGTGTAGTTTATGAGCAAACAGTGCTTGAAACGGTTGACGCCGATATGTTTATTATCAGAAACGAAACGCTCCTTTCCTCAACTGCGGCGGGAGTTACCGTTCCGCTTGCCGAGAATGCCGAAAGAGTCAGCAAGGGAAGCTCGATTGCGGCGGTTTTTCCGAGCGAAGCATCCGCCGAAAACTATGTAAAATCCGTTTCTTTAAAAAGCAGACTTGAAGCATATCAGAAAATTGACAGTCAGCTCCGACTTGCCGATGTTGATATGGAAAAGCTGACCGGTGAAATTGACGCCGATTTTAAGAAACTGACAGAGGCGGCTTATTCAAATGATTATTCGTCTCTCGGTGAAGATAAGCTTGCTTTCAGCGAAAAGCTTTCAAGAAAGCAAATTTCGCTCGGCAGAGATGTTGACTGCTCCGCAAAGATTGCGGAAATTCAAAATCAGATTTCCGCATTGTCATCCTCAAGCACTCCCACGGAAATAATAACTGCGGAATCATCCGGCTATTATGTCAGCAAGGCTGACGGCTATGAGAATATACTTACCGTTGAAGATATTGATTCTCTGACAGCCGAAAGGCTTGAAGAAGCTATGAAAGCAGAAAAAAAAGAAGTATCCGCTGCTTCAATCGGCAAGGTTATTGACGGATATAATTGGTATATTGCCGCAGTTACCGATACCGCAAAGGCAACCGAGTTTTCAAAAGATAAAACCGTCAGACTTGTTTTCGGAGACAGTGAGGATGAAACAGTTTCTGCTTACATATATTCCGTCAAAGCGGTTGATGCGAGCCGCTCTTTGGTTGTTTTCAGGTGTAATCTGATGAATGCAAAGCTTGCATCGCTCAGAAAGGTGCACGGCAAAATCGTTGTTAATGAATACACGGGTCTTAAAGTCAGCAGAGATGCCGTACGTCTTGACGAAAACGGAAAATCAGGTGTTTTTGTCCGCAGAGGAAACATAGTTAATTTCCGAAGCGTCAATATAATTTATTCCGAGGATTCATTTGTTATTGCTTCAAAGCCCGAAAGCGGAGACGGAGTAAGTCTTGATTACCCGCATTTGAAGCTTTATGACGAGGTTATAATCTCGGGAAAGGAGTTAAAGGATGGAATGGTTATCTGACGAAGAAAGGTTTTCGGCGATTGATGAAAATCTGAAATATATTGCCGAAGAAATAGCCGAAGCGGCTTTAAAATCCGGCAGAAAAAGCGAAGATATCAGCCTTATGGCGGTAACAAAAACTGTTGAAAGCAAGTTTATTAACTATGCCGTTGATAAAGGCATTGGGCTTATCGGCGAAAATAAGGTTCAGGAATTTCTGATGAAAGAGCCGGAGCTTAATCTCAGCAAATGCAAGGCGCATCTGATTGGTCATCTTCAATCAAACAAGGTTAAAAAAATTGTGGGCAAGGTTGATACAATCCAGTCGGTTGATTCGGTTGCGATTGCCCGAGAAATCGGCAAACGCTCCGTTGAGGCAGGTGTTAATACCAAAATCCTGCTTGAAGTTAATGTCGGAAACGAAGAAAGCAAGTTCGGATTTTCGCCCGACGAGGTGTTTGAAAGAGCCTGCGAAATTTCCGAAATTAACGGAATTGTGATAGACGGATTGATGTGTGTTGCCCCAATTTGCGAAAAAGATGCAGAAATTCGCAGAATTTTTTCAAATATGCGCCGTCTGTTTATTGACATTGAGGGCAAAAAAAGGGATAATATAAATATGAATGTTCTCTCAATGGGAATGTCAGGCGATTATAAGAATGCAATTCTCGAAGGTGCAAATCTCGTCCGTATAGGTTCGGCGATTTTCGGCTCGAGAATTTACAGATAATTAAGGAGGCTTTTTAAAAATGAGCTTAAAGGACAAGCTGAAGCAGTTTATCAATGTCACGGATGACGATTATATCGACAGCGCAGAAACGGATTATAACGACGATTTTGATTTTGAGCCGCCTCAGGTTCACGATTCTGCCGAAAGACAGCAGACCTCAAGAGTCAGAAGCGAAAAAACAACAAGCGGCACATCAAACGCAGGCAATGTTGTTAATATTAATACCTCAAAAGCTTCCGCGGGTCAGCCGAAGCCCCATGTAGTTTTTCAGAAGATTGACAGGTTTGAGGAAGTCGGCGAGGTAGCGGATATTCTTAATGAAAAGAGAATTGTTATTCTTAACCTTGAAACCTGCCCCAATGATGTTTCTCAGCGAATAATCGATTTTCTTTACGGCGTTGCATATGCAAATCACGGCGATTTCAAAAAGGTTGCCGGCAGAGCATACATAATCACTCCCTATAATGTTCCGGTTTCCGGTGAGCTGCTTGATGAGCTTAGCGGCGGTGCGGGCAGCGAGCAGTATTAAATCGAAGTGAGAGAGGATAGGTGCAGGAAATGCTCAGAATAGAACAGATTTTGAACGCAAAGTTTACACCCGTCAGCAAAGGTACTTACAGCGCCGAGGAGGTTGACGCTTTTCTTAAAGGCGTTGCCGAATCATATGATGAGTCGCTCAACGAAAACAAGGAGCTTATTAAGAAAATAAGCATACTTGCCGATAAAATAGAGAGCTACCGCAACGATGAAGAAGCCATAAAGCTTTCTTTGCTCGATGCTCACCGTATGGCGGAGACCATCGGCAAAAATGCGGAGAAAAAGGCGGAAACCACCGTCAGCGATGCCGAGAGCAGAGCAAAAATCATTCTTGACGGCGCAAACAGGCAGTCAACTCAAATGATTGACGAAGCGCGCGAAAAAGCAAAAGAAATTGTTGACAATGCAAGAAACGCAGTCGCTTCTTTAACCGAAAGGGCGCAGAAAGAAACCGAGCAGGCGATAGTATCCGCTCAGAAAAAGGCTCAGGAAATCATTGCCGATGCGCGCGATAAGGGCGAAAAAATAATCGGCAACAGCAAGGAATCTTATGAGTTCTATTCTGCCGAGCTTGAAAAGGTTCAGGCTAAGACAGCTTCATTTAAAGCGGCGGTTGAGGAGCTTTGCAAAGGTCAGCTCAGCTTGCTTGACGGAGTTCCCTCCGAGTTCTTTGCTGCAATTTCATCCGTTGCCGCTGCGGCGGAAAGCAATGAAAGTGCCGCCCCCGATAATGCGCCCGTTGCAGAGCCTGAAGCTGTTGCGGAGCAGATGGTTATTGAAGAAGCTCCCGTAATTGATGAGGAGCCGATTGTAACAGCAGAGCCGGAAATCGAGTCTGTTGCGGAAGCAGAGGTTGAAGAAGAACCCGAAGCAGAAGAACCCGTTGAAGAAGTTGAAGCAAATATAGTTTATTCTCCCGAAGACAGTGCACAGCAGCCTGCCGCAGACGAAAAGACCGATGATGAAGAAGACGATTTGTTCAGCTTTATCGAAGACCTCAACCTTGATACCCTTGCTTCTTCCGACAGTATTTCGGCAAGCATTGACGATTTGCTTCCCACTCCTCCTGCCGTTGAAGAAAAGGTTGATGACAAGGCAGAGGAAGAAAATCTTGAGGATTTCGGCGGCTTCAAGGTGGATTTGGATGATATTGACGGTATTGCCGAAAATAACAAAGATGACGACGGCGATGATGACATAACCTCGCTTTTTGATTCAATGTTTGACGAATAATTTTTTGGAGTTTATATGTTTCAGGCAGTTTCTCTGGCGGTAATCGCCGTTTTAACGGTTATTGACCGTCTGACAAAATACGCGGCGGTTCATACGGTTAAAGTAAACGGACCGAAAGAGTTTCTTTTCGGGCTTTTCAGGTTTCGCTATGTTGAAAACACAGGTGCGGCTTTCAGCGCTTTTTCTGACAGCACAACCTTTTTGACCGTTGTTACCGTAATTGTGCTTGCCGTTTGCCTTTTTATCCTTCTCGGCAGAAAGGTAAAGCCGATGTTTGTCAATGTCTGCCTTCTGCTTGTTGTAGCGGGCGGAATAGGCAATGTTATTGACCGTGTGCTTTACGGATATGTTGTTGACTTTATTGAGCCGTTGTTTATAGATTTTGCGGTGTTTAATTTTGCCGATTGCTGTATAACTGTCGGTGCTTTTATGCTTATCGCCTATGAAATATATGAGCTCTTTAAAGAACGAAAGAAAAAGTCCGAAAACAATGATTGAACCTGTTAATACTATTGAATATAACGAACCTATAACCCTTTCTGTTGATTCCGATTGCGGCGGAATGAGGCTTGATAAGCTTCTTTCCGAAGCATTAAGCGGATATTCACGCTCCTTTGTGCAGAGCCTTTTTGAAAACGGGCTTGTTACTTGTAACGGAAAAGCCGTGCAAAAGAGCTTTAAACCGAAATGCGGAGATACGGTTGAATTTACCGTTCCCGAGCCGCGTGAAATATCTCTTGAACCCGAAAACATCCCTCTTGACATCTTCTATGAAGATGATGATTTGCTTGTCGTTAATAAGCCGAGGGGAATGGTTGTTCATCCCGCTCCGGGAAATTATGAGGGCACGCTTGTCAATGCGCTTCTATATCATTGCAAGGGCAAGCTTTCGGGGATTAACGGTGTTATTCGCCCCGGGATTGTTCACAGAATTGATAAGGATACAAGCGGTTTGCTGCTCGTTGCCAAAAATGATTCCGCTCATATTTCATTATCTTCACAGATAAGCTCCCATTCGCTTGACAGGGAATACAGAGCTGTTATACACGGTCGCCTGAAAGAGCAGGAGGGAGTTGTTGATGCTCCGATTGGCAGAAGCACGAGCGACAGGAAAAAGATGTGTGTGACTGCTCAAAATTCAAAAAATGCAGTTACGCATTACCGCGTGCTTGAAGAATATAAGGAGTTTTCTTATATCGCATTAAAGCTTGAAACGGGGCGCACTCACCAGATAAGGGTTCATATGGCTTATCTCGGTCATCCCGTTGCGGGCGACCCGATTTACGGCCCCAAAAACGGAGTAGCTTCGCTTAACGGGCAATGTCTGCACGCCTGTGTTCTCGGATTTATTCATCCGTCCACCGGCGAGCATATCAGGCTCGAAGCACCGCTTCCCGACTACTTCACAGATTTCCTTAGGAGAATAAAAAAGCAATGAATAATAAATCTCTTTCAAATTGGCTGATTGCGTCTGACATTGACGGAACGCTGAATAATAAATTTAGGCGTTTGCCAAAGCGAAATGAGCTTGCAATTAATGAATTTGTTTCGGCGGGCGGGCATTTTACTCTTGCCTCGGGCAGAAATCCGCAGTCAATGGAAAAGCATTTCAGGCGTCTTCCGATTGCAGGCACTCCCGCCGTGGTTATTAACGGCGCAGGTCTGTACGATTTTGAAAAAAATGAAATGATTTTTTTCAGCGCAATGAGCGAAGAGGGAATGCAGCTGGCAATAGAAGCCGCAAAACGGTTTCCTGCTGTTGATGTTATCGTTGTTGCAAAGGATATGATTTATGTAACGGGTATCGGCTATTTCGGCAGATTTTTTGTTGCTGCGGATAAACTGAAACACCGCTGCATAAAAAATATAGAGGATGTTCCGAAAAAAGATTGGGGAAAGGTTATTTTTTCGGGGCTTCCTACCGACATTTCAAAAGTAAAAAAGCATTTCACTTCAATGGATGATCCCGATTTAACGCTTATGTCCTCATCGATTGCAAGCTTTGAAATCCTTGCACGAAACACAAACAAGGGCACGGCGTTGCTAAAACTTGCCGATATGCTCGGAATTGACAAATCCCATGTCGGTGCAATCGGCGATTATTTCAACGATTTTGATATGCTGAAATGCGTCGGAGTTCCCGCTTGCTGCGGGCAAGCCCCCCGTGAGCTCAAAGAAATTTCGGAGTTTGTTGCATGCCATTGCAACAAGGGCGCCGTTGCCGATTTTCTTGAGTACATAGAGGCTAAGCAGGATTAATTTCGACAGTATAAAATAACCGATGAAAAGCAATTTTTAATTACAGGAGGTGGCTGCAATGGACGCAGTTATCAGAAAACAGTTAAAAATCAAGGCGTGCAAGGCGAGAATGGGAATTATTGAAGGTGTTTTCAACGCCAAATCAGGTCATCCCGGCGGTTCTCTTTCCTGCGTAGACATCATCACCTATTTATATTTTCATCATATGAATATTGACCCTCAGAATCCCAAAGCGGAGGACAGAGACCGTTTTGTTCTTTCAAAGGGTCACGCCGCTCCGGCTTTATATTCCGTTCTGGCTTTAAAGGGATTTTTCCCCGTTGAGCAGCTCAAAACTCTCAGAAAGAGCGACTCAATGCTTCAGGGTCATCCGAGCATAAAATATACACCCGGTGTTGATATGTGCACAGGCTCGCTTGGGCAGGGAATTTCCGCCGCTTGCGGAATGGCTCTCGGCGCAAAGCTCGGCGGCAAGAATTACAGGGTTTATACAATCCTCGGCGACGGCGAAATTCAGGAGGGTCAGGTTTGGGAGGCGGCAATGTTTGCTTCCGCAAAAGGGCTTGATAATCTTGTTGCCGTTGTTGATAATAACGGCTTGCAGATTGACGGAAAGGTTTCCGAGGTCAATTCACCTTATCCCATTGCAGAAAAGTTTAAAGCTTTCGGCTGGAATGTAATTGAAATTTGTGCTCACAGCTTTGATGAAATTGACGCGGCGTTTAATGCGGCTGCCGAGTTTAAAGGCAAGCCGTCGGCAATTATTGCAGGCAGCGTTAAGGGCAAGGGCGTTTCGTTTATGGAAGACCAGGTTTCTTGGCACGGCACTGCGCCCAATGCCGAGCAATACGAGCAGGCTATGAACGAGCTCAGTCAGGCTCTCGCAGAGCTTGAAGCTTAACTGAAAGGTACGGTGATATAACAATGGCTGATATTATTAAAACTGCAACCCGCGATGCTTACGGAAAAGCTCTTGTTGAGCTCGGCAATACTAATGATAAAGTAATTGTTCTTGATGCCGACCTTGCGGCGGCAACCAAAACAGGAATGTTTAAAAAAGCTCATCCCGAAAAATTCTTTGACTGCGGCATTGCAGAGGGCAATATGATGGGTGTTGCGGCAGGTCTTGCCGCTTCGGGCTATACTGTTTTTGCGAGCACTTTTGCAATGTTTGCGGCAGGCAGAGCTTATGAGCAGGTCAGAAACTCTATTGCTTATCCTCATCTTAATGTTAAAATCGGCGCAACTCATGCAGGTATTTCCGTCGGTGAAGACGGCGCAAGCCATCAGTGCTGCGAGGATATAGCTCTTATGAGAGTTATCCCGGGTATGACGGTTATTAACCCTGCCGATGATATCGAGGCGCGCGCGGCAGTTCTTGCGGCTGCTGAATACGAAGGTCCTGTTTATATGCGTTTCGGCAGACTTGCAGTTCCGAGAATTTTTGATGAGAGCTATAAGTTTGAATGGGGCAAGGCTGTTGTTCTTGCCGAGGGCAGCGATGTCACGATTTTTGCAACGGGTCTTATGGTCAATGAAGCTATTGAAGCAAGAAAGCTTCTTGCTCAGGAAGGTATCAGCGCGGAGATAGTTAATATCCACACAATAAAGCCGCTTGATGCGCAGGCAGTTGTTGCCTCGGCGTCAAAAACAGGCGCGGTTGTTACCGCCGAGGAGCACAGCATAATCGGCGGACTCGGAAGTGCTGTTACCGAAGCTCTCTGCGAGAGCGGCAAGCCCGTTCCCGTTGTAAGGCTCGGTGTAAACGATGTTTTCGGAAAATCGGGTCCTGCGGTTGAATTGCTTCATATTTTCGGTCTTGATGCACAAAATATAGCTGAAAAGGCAAAGCAGGCAATTTCAATGAAATAATTATATTTCAGGCGGCTGCTCGGTTTGGGCAACCGCCTGTTGAAAATTAAGGTTAAGGTGTTTGGTTTGGAGATAAGGGGAGAAAGGTTATCTAAAAAAGTCAGAATTTCCATGCTTGTTGCAGCGGTTCTGATTGCTGTTATTGCCGCCGCCGTTATTATCGATCAAATCGTTGCAGGCTCACGCCCTCAGAATAATAGCGTGCTTGTTTTTCGCAGGGGCGGAGAAATCGTTGTCAGGATTGACGGCGTGCAAACCGTTGTTTCGGACACAAGCGCTTGCGAATTTAAGTGCGACAATGAGTCGGGCAGGGTGTTTTTTGCCGTTGATTCCGCTTACTCCGACGGTCTGTACGACTTATATTATGTCGAAAAACAGCGAAGCGAAATCGCCGAGCCGAGAATCATTGACTACGGAATTGAAAAGGATTTCGATGTTGTTTCAGGCAAAGTATATTATTTAAAGAAGAATATTCAGGACGGAGCGTATGACGGCTGCATATGCAATGTTGATAAAAATAAAATTGAAGCTTTTTCGGCAAATGTCGAAAGCATATATCCGCTTGATAACTGTGACGAATTATATTTCACCAAGATGCACGGCAATAACCGGGTTTTGTATAAGTATTCCGACGGCGCGCCGAGCGAGGTAAGCCGAGATATCAGGCAGATTTTATGTTATAATAAAATTGAAAACCCGCACATAATTTATGAAAAAAAATCTCAGGCAAACGAGGATCTTACCGAGCTGTATATTGCTTTTTCAGAGAGTGAGCCCGAGCTGATTTGCGATAACACTTTTTCCGTGTTATATGATTACTATACTCCTTCGGGTAATCTCTATTATTTTACCTCTTCCGAGGAAAGCGTTTCATGGAGCTATGTTATCTCCGACCAATACGCCGAAAGCGATAAGTCCGTAATTAAGCCTCAGCGCAAGGATTTTCTTTCATTTTTCGGCATTTCTGCTGAGTATAACGCGGCTCTGCACGAATATCAGGATAAACTTGTGCGCGATGAAATAAGAGATGCGCTCAATCAAACTATGGAAAACGGCGAGTTTTCCGCTCCCGTTTTTACTGCCTTTGCTTATAATTCAAACGGAAATTTCAAGCTTGCAGAAAATATAGACCCGCAAAATGTATATACGGTTTCCGCTTTCGGAGAGCCGAAAATAATTTTTGAAAGCACGGAGATTGTTAAGGGCGATACGGATATGAACACTTTGGTTACCATAGCTCAGAGAAGCACTATGGACGAGGTTATCGAATACGCACGCTCTTTGGTTGCCGACAGCGTTAAATCAAACGGTATGGAATTTGCGGCATACGGCAGCAGCGGCGCGGTCAGTCACGAGCTTAGCGGATATGACAGGCAAAAAACTCTGTTTTCTTTTTCGCGTGACGGCGGCAGGATTTTTGCCTTTGTCAGAGATACTCTCGGCGAAAGACTCAATCTTTTTACAAACAGTCTTGATTCTCAGCTGACCCCGTCGGCGCAGATAAGCGTTGACACGGGCATATCAAGCTACCGCTTTGTCGGAAATTCGGTTCTTTATCTTAAAACGGATGTCGGCAAAAACACGGGCGATATTTATGCGTATAACGGAGAAAAGGCAGTAAAGCTTTCCAATGCGGCAAGCGCGTTTACGGTTGAAAACTCCGAGGATATTATAGCCATTAAAGGTCAGAACACATCTTCGGCTCAGCCAACGGCTGATTACTATATTTGCACGGAGGACGGAGAAGAGCTGATAGGCAACGATATTGTTGTTTCAAGCTTTAAGTTTTCCGAAGATAAAAAGGCGGCATTTATTCAGGGAGATAACGCTCGGCTTTGCGTTTTTAAAAGCGGCAAGACATCTTCCGTTGCCGACGGAGTAAGTGAAATTATACTTTTTGAATAATGAGTTCCGCTTTTGAGCGGTGAAAGGGTGTAGAATATGGGATCCGATCAGATATTGAAAAAATCTGTTTTGGGCGGATTTAAAAAAGAAGGGGTGCTCAATTATATTGAGCAGCTTCAGACGGAGATATTGAGTCTCAAAAAGGATGTAAATGAGAATTCCGCCTGCAAAACTGAGCTTGAAACTCTCAAAAGCGAGCAGGAGTCCTCTAACAAGGATTTGGAATCTCTCAAAACAGAAAATGAAGCTCTTAAAGCAGAAAATGCAAGTTTGATTGAAAAAAACGCGGCATATGCTCTTAAAATTGAAGAAGCTCAGGTTACAATAGCCGATTACGAAAGCAAACAGCGCCAATGGGAGGAAAAAATTGCCTCGATTGAAGCAAAATTTGCCGAAATAGAAAGCAGCTGTTCAAAATACGGCGAGGCGGACAGTAAAGCCGACAGCGTTATCAGAGACGCAATGAATTACTCCGAGAGAATGATAAATGACGCCAAAACCTCCGCCGATGAAATAACCGAAGTTGTCGGCGGCGCAGTTAGAGCGGCAAAGTCAGAGATTTCGGGCGCAAATGACAGGATAAAAACAGCCTGTGTTAATTTTGACAGCTCTGCGTCTGCTCTCAGGGCAAGTGTAGAAAATCTTATGAATGTGCTTTCCGAGATTGCCGATAAAATTGATAAAATCGGGGGCGAAAAAGTATAAAATGGCTGAGTTTAACATAAATATTAGTGAAATAAAAAATTATGCCGAGCAGCTCTCGGCAGGCGACCGAGTTTTGCTCAGCGGAACGGTTTATACTTCGAGAGATGCCGCTCATAAGCGGATTTTTGAGTTGCTGGACAAAGGCGAAAGCCTGCCTTTTGATTTGAACGGCGCCTGCATTTATTTTGCGGGACCCACTCCGACTCCGGCAGGAATGGTTATAGGAAGCTGCGGCCCCACAACCTCAGGCAGAATGGATGTTTATTCTCCGAGGCTTCTTGATCTCGGGCTTGCGGCTATGATAGGCAAGGGTCAGCGAAATGAAGCGGTTTGCCAAGCGATTGTCAGAAATAAAGCGGTTTATTTCTGCGCTGTCGGCGGCGCGGGCGCACTTTATGCCAAGCAGATAAAAGCCTGTGAGGAAATTGCGTTCAAGGATCTCGGCTGTGAGAGCGTAAAACGACTTGAACTTGAAGATTTTCCCGTTGTTGTAGGTATTGACGCCAAGGGCGGAAATTTATTTAAATAAAGGAACATAAAACGCTTTCTTCGGAAGGCGTTTTTTTGTGGGCATTTTATGACATTAACAAGCTTTATTTCTTTGATTTCCGAAGAATTTCCGATTTTTGTAACCGTATTGATTACACTTTCGGTTGCGTTTGTAAACGGATGGACGGATGCGCCCAATGCCATTGCTTCCTGCGTTGCATCTCGCAGCTTAGATTTGAAAAAAGCGGTTTGCCTTGCCGCAGCGGCTGATTTTATGGGTGCTCTTGCCGTCAGCTTTTTCGGAGCGGGCGTTATGAAAACCGTAATAAACATAGCCGATTTCGGCTCGGGACAGGCGGCTTTGATTGCGCTGTGTGCGGCAATGAGCGCAGTTGTTGTTTGGGCGGCGGGTGCGTGGGCTTTCGGAATACCAACAAGCGAAAGTCATGCTCTTGTTGCAGGTCTTACGGGAGCGAGCGTTGCTTTGAACGGCAGTTTTTCGGGAGTGGGCACAGCGGAATGGGCAAAGGTTTTTGCGGGTCTCGCCGTTTCATCGCTTTCGGGCTTTGCGGCGGGGCTTTTATTTGCAAAACTGACAGCTTTCTGTTTTGCAAATGCAGATAAAAGGCGAGCTGACAGATTTTTTGCAGCAGCACAAATATTTTCAAGTGCATTTACGGCGTTTATGCACGGAATGCAGGATTCTCAAAAATTTGTCGGAGTTCTTGTGCTCGTGGTCAATCTTTCAAACACAGGCGGATATATAACCGCTCCGCCCGTATGGATGCTTTTGCTTTGCTCGGCGGTTATAGCGGCGGGAACAGCTCTCGGCGGCGGCAGAATAATAAAGGCTGTCGGTATGGATATGGTTCGTCTGCGGAGTGACCTTGGCTTTTCTGCGGATATGGCGGGTGCTGTTTGTCTTGCGGTATCCACGGCTTTCGGTTTGCCCGTGAGCACAACGCAAACAAAAACCTCGGCAATGCTCGGTGCGGGAGTGTCACGAAGTGCAAGGTCGGCAGATTGGAGAATAGCTTTCGAAATGGCGGCGGCATGGGTGCTGACCTTGCCGGGCTGCGGCTTGCTCGGTTGGGCGTCCGCCTGCCTTTTTTTAAAGATTTTTAGCGGGGTATGCTGATATGAAATTAAGAGAGGATTATTCCGATATTCTGAGCAAGCAAAGCGAAGAGATAAAAATGCTGTTTGACGGTAAAAAATCAGCCGTCAGCGGAGCAGCGCTTTTTTCAAAAATTTGCAGATTTCTGACAAAGGATTTTTTGCCGCCTATTGAAAGAGAGGATATAGCCGCGCTTTCATACTCGTTGTATGAAATATCGGTTAATGCCGAAGAATTTGACAAGTCAATCGCGGTTGAAAAGCTTAAAACTCAAATTACGGCTCTCAAACCGATTGCTTGCGGAGTTATAAAAAAAGGAAATGCCTGCGAAGAAGAAATTCGCAGGCAGATTGATATTAATTTTGAATGTGCGAAGATTGTTTCGGGCAACAAATGCGCCGAAAAACTAAATGATTCTTTGATGAATTTTTGGAAAACGGCTCAAAACACTTTTTTTAAGAACCTTTAACAGGCTTTTTATCGGAAACCAAATGATAAAGGACTGACAGCGCCGCGCAAACAAGTATCCCCGAAGATATGCCGGAAATTAAAAATGCCAAAATTGAAACAGCAAAAATCAGAACAGAGAATACGCTTGAAAAAGCATTTTTGATTTCACGCCATTTTACGCTGTGCCACGCACCGACTATCAAAACAACTGCGCAGGAATGAACGGGAATTCTGGGGATTAATCCGGAAATGCAGACAAGCATTATTGCCGTTATTGCCGCGGCTGCTGTGCCGACAGCGAAAGTATGCTTGTCCTTTTTTAATCCGCAGGGGAGAGCCATACAGCCCGCAAATCCCAAAGCTGCGTTTGCGGCTCCGTCAATAATAAAGCTTCTTTTCTCAGCCGTTTCGGATTGAGCAATCATATAGAAGCACGGGAAAAACAGCGCAGTTCCGCTGAAAACGGCGGCAAATATATTCGGCTTTTCACCGATGAGCGCAAAAATAAAATCTTTGGCAAAATCGGCGGAAGAAAAGTTTCCGATTTCGTTAATCGCCGTCGGCATATCGGCAGGATTGAGAAACAGATTTAAAACAAGTGTTACAATTATTGCTATAAAAGACGCGTTGACGGCGGAGCAGAGCTTTTTGAATTTGCGAGGAAAGGTTATCATGATAACCATAACGATTGTTCCGTATAGCACGCCGCGCCAATTTGCATGAAATCCGAGCGAGCGGTAAGAAGCGAGCATTTGTATAACATTGTTTCCGCTTGCCCCGATTCCGAAATAATCGGTTGTAAAAAGTATTGTAACGCTCAGAGCCGCTGCAAGCATTGCTCCCGCCGATGCAGGAGACGAAAACAGCGGCTTAATCTTTTCATAAAAGAGCGATGAAAGCGCGAGCAGAGCACCGCTTATGATGATTGATAAGGAAAGAGTGGCGGCGTTGTAAGCGCCTAAAACTGCGCTGACTGTCAAAAACACCAAATAAACCGGTATCATAGCAGATGAAGAATTAACCGCTGCAATCAGCGCGGCGGCAACCGAAAAAAACATTCCCGCAAAAACACCCATTCCCGAGCAAAAGCTCATGCTCAGAGCAAGCGGAAAAACTGAAGTAACAATAAAAATGACTTCATATAAAAAGCTTTTTGATGTTGATTTCAAATTAATGACTCCGTTCCGAAAAATTCCGAATATTAGTTTACATTAAAATCACAAACTATACAAGCAGTTTTTTAAAACTTTTCTTTAAAAGTATAGTAAATTGTTGAAATATGTGATAAACTAAACAATAAATATAATTCTTGATATCCCTACGGAGAAACATATGAATAAAAAGAAAATCAAAAAAATAGCAACTTGGATAATTGTTCCGCTTATGGCGGCGATTTTTGCCCTTGATATTCTGACAGTGGCTTTGAGTAACACCTATTGCAGAAGATATTCAGTTGAGCAGGAAAGTTTCGGCGGCGAAAACGGAGATGACAGAATACATTTCCTTAATACCGCGAATTCCGATGCAATTCTTATTGAGAGCAACGGAAAATTTGCGCTTATCGATTCAGGCGAGGGTAACAGCAATCCGCGCAGAAAAACTGCATATAAAGGCTATGAAAAAGAGGTTTTGGACTATATTAAAAAGGTCTGCGTTAACGGCGAGGGCAAGGTAGTTCTTGATTTTATTCTCGGAACTCATTGTCATTATGACCATATCGGCTGTTTTGATGCCGTTGTTTCAGATCCTCAAATAGCAATCGGCAAAGCCTATTTCAAAAAATTCGACCCGCTGATTGCAAAGGGCTTTGAAGTTGAGGGCTGGAAGATAGGGGAAACCTATTCGCAAATTATTTCCGATTTAGAGAGCAGAGGCGTTGAGATTGTTGACAATCTGCCTTCGGAGCCATTTGAATTCGGAGATTTTACGCTTCAGTTTTTCAATACGGTTACTCCGCGTGAGCTTGAGGGCAGGGGCGAAAATGCGTCAAGCATCGGCATTAAGATAACAAAAGGTGAAAAGTCCGCCTTTCTTGCGGCGGATATCACAAAATCAAGCGGATTGGAAGCCATTCTCGGCGATGAGATAGGCGATGTTGATTTGCTGAAAATCGGGCATCACGGATATTTCGGTTCTTCTTCCGCTTCTTTTTTGAGAAAGCTCAAACCGGAAATTGCGATTGTTACAAACCAGCTCGGAAAGATTTATCCCAATGTTAAATGGAATTTAACAATGATTGCCAAGGTTTCGCTGTATGCAACATATGACAACAACGGAATTATTGCTTCATTTACCGACAGCGGCGATATTGTTTTAACCAAAAATATACATTAAATGTTAATGTTTTATTAAAATAGCTCCTCTTAAATTGACAAACGGGGCTATAATTGATAATATATACTTCATATGGGCTTGTTTTTAGCCTAAAAAGTTTAAAATGGATGGGTAAGCTGAAATGAATTTAACTTGCTACGATTATTTGAAAGCGTGCGCGAAGAAAACGGGGGATTATGACGCGGTTCTTGCTTTCGGAAGCAGAACAAAACTTTCGAGAATCATCAGGGATACTGATTCTCTTGCGGCGTACATTAATTCAATAGGAATAGTTCAAGGTGATGTTGTCACAATATTTCTGCCCAATGTCGTTCATTCTTTCACAACCTTTTATTCGCTCAATAAAATAGGCGTTATTGCCAACATTGTGCATCCGCTCACTTCTCCCGAGGGATTGGCGGAGATACTTGAAACAACAGGCTCAAAGGCAATATTTGTGCTTGATATCCTTGCGGGCAAATATGCTCAGGTTGTGAATGATGCAAAAATACCGTGTATCATTTGCTCAAACTCCGATTATATTATGCTGCCTGCCGTTCCTGCATTTAAAGTCTTTGAAAAGATTAAAGGAAAGAACCTTGATGAATTTAAGAATTCGGTCAAATATTCCAAGGCAGTTTCCGAGGGTGCAAAGAAAAAATCTGTTGACTGCCACGACGGCTCAAAAACCGCGGTTTATCTTCACGGCGGCGGCACAACGGGAAAAAGCAAGACTATTATGCTTTCGAGCAACAACCTCAATAATCTTGCCGAAAAGCTGAATACGCTTGATATTCCGCATAAAGCGGGCGATGAATATTCGCTTTTGGTTTTGCCGATGTTTCACGCTTTCGGTCTCGGCATTGCAATGCATTTCCCGATAACACACGGATTCACTTCTATTCCGATGCCTCAGTTCAGCGCGGAGACGGCAAATAAATATCTTAAAAAATATAATGTAACATTTGTGCTCGGTGTTCCCAATATGTTTAAAAAGATGTTTGAGGAAAAGAATTTTGACGGTCCGCACCTTAAAAATCTTCGTCTGCTTTTCTGCGGCGGCGATTTTCTGCCCGAGCGTTTTGTTAGGGAGTTTAACAAAGTTATTGCCAAAAACGGCGGCAAGGGCAAGCTTTTCAGGGGCTACGGTTTAACCGAAGTTTCCTCTGTCTGCACGGTAAATACTTATCAAAACTGCAGAGAGGAGTCAATCGGCAAGCCTCTCGGCGATATTGTTGTTGAAGTTTGGGATGAGATGAAAAACAAGCTTCCCGCGGGGCAGACGGGCGAAATAGTCGTCAGAGGCGACACGGTTATGCAGGGCTATTTTAACGGCGATAACTCTGTTATGAACGAGGGCATTTATATCGATAAAAAAGGCAACCGTTGGGTTCTGACGGGCGACCTCGGTCATATGGATTCAGACGGATATGTCTATTTCACAGGCAGAAAAAAGCGTATGATTATCATTTCGGGATATAATGTTTATCCCATTGATATTGAGAATGCCGTGCTTCAGCTTCCTTTTGTCAATGAAGCCTGCGCCGTTCAGGGTTATCAAAAGAGCAAGCCTTGCGTTAAGCTTTGCGTTACGCTGAAATACCCGATGAATCATGATGAGGCTGTTGATAAAATTCAGTCATACTGCAAGAAAAATCTTGCAAAGTTTTCCTGCCCGAGAAAAATTGAAATTTTCGAGAGCTTCCCGAGAACCAAAATGGCAAAAATAGACTTTATGAAGCTTTCGGATAAATACGATCCGAATTAAAGCACGAAAGGAATTTAAAAATGAGCAAGCAGACAAGAGCCCCGCAGCAGGGCGATACCGTTGCAACCATGAAAACAACACTCGGCGACATAAAAATTCTTCTTTTTCCTGACGCCGCACCGAAGGCTGTTGAAAATTTCGTAACCCATGCTAAGAACGGTTATTATAACGGGATTATTTTTCACAGAGTTATTCCCGATTTTATGATTCAGGGCGGCGACCCCACAGGCACAGGCAGAGGCGGCGAAAGCGTTTGGGGCAGAAGCTTTGAGGACGAATTCAGCGTTGATTACCATAACATAAGGGGCGCCCTTTCAATGGCAAACGCAGGCCCCGGAACAAACGGAAGCCAGTTCTTTATCGTTCAGGCCAAAGAAGTTGACGGCGGCTTGATTTCTCAAATGGAGCAGCTTTCTGACAGGGGCTTCCCCGCAGATTGCGTTGAAGATTATAAACAGCTCGGCGGAACACCGTGGCTTGATTTTAAACACACCGTTTTTGGGCAGGTTGTTGAGGGAATGGAAACCGTTGATGCAATCGCTGATGTAGAAACGGGTTATGCCGATAAACCTATTGAAGATGTTTCGATTATCGGTATTGAAATTACTGAAATTTAATAATCATAAATACAGAAAGCCGCTTATGAATTTTCTCATCAAAAGCGGCTCTTTGTTTTTGTCTGTAAAAACTCCGATATGAGGCAACAGCCTGTTGCTTGACTTCATAAAAAGTCTGCATTATAATTATTGCAGAGGTGATAATTAATGGAAACAAAAGATGTTATTCTCGAACTCAGAACTAAAAAAGGGCTTTCTCAAGATGAGCTTGCAGAAAAAATCTATGTAACAAGGCAGGCGGTATCCCGTTGGGAAACCGGTGAAACAATCCCGAATACGGAAACTCTGAAACTGCTCTCAAAGTTTTTCGATGTTTCAATCAACACATTATTAGGTGCTCCGAGGCAGCTTATATGCCAATGCTGCGGTATGCCGCTCGACGATTCCACAATAAGCAAAGAACCGGACGGCGATTTTAATGAGGAATATTGCAAGTGGTGTTATAATGACGGCGAGTTCAAATACACCAGCAAGGAGCAGCTTATTGATTTTTGCGTAGAACATATGGCAAATGAGAATTGGCCTGCCGAACAGGTTCGGGCGCATATGGAAGCAGTAGTTCCGAACCTGAATCATTGGAAATAAGACTGTTTTTTTATGCAAACAGCTTGTGAGCTTACAATTTTTAATACTTGAATCGAATTCATCCTATGCAATAATTATTCAATTATAACAAAAGAGGCTGTCGCACTGAGCGAAGAACAAAAGAAACGAATATAACAGAAAATGGCTTGTATTGGAAATTCAACCGATACAAGCCATTTGATCTCTAATGATTATTTTTTAACTTTCAATCCACCGTCTTTTGCTTCGCAAAAACCACCTACTTTACCAAAGGAGGCTAATGTTGCAGTTAGCTTACGGCGTAATATTGCAGCTGTCGGCGTCCACCGACTACCCGATTACTTTGTTTTAATCAGAATATAAGGTCAAGAATTACCTTAACGGGAGTTTTTACGAGGAAAACGAGAATTTTAACGGGAGTGTCGCAGATTAATGAAGCAAGAGTGCCGAAATCAACAAATCTTCCGCTGTCCTCTGCAACGGGCGCACCGTCATAATTGAGTGTGAACGGCTCGGAATACATAATTCCGCCTTTGCCGAGAATTTCGGCTCTTACATAGCTGCCGATTTCATCCGAATAATCGTCAAGGTCAATTTCGCTTCCTGTTGCAATAACCTTACCGTCGGCAATCCAATGAACAAGGAGTGCGTTTTCGGCGGTTATTGTTATTGTATCCTCTGCATCATCAACAACAATGTTTGTAACCTTGGGAGCAGCAAAGCCTTCTTCAACCTGATATTTTGTGCCCTGGCTGCCGTTTTCGGAAATCTCCGTGTTAATCTTATCAACACAATCCGAAAGCTCTTTTCCGAATTCAACTGCTTCGGCGTTCTGAGAGGCGAGGAGAGTTGTGCTGTAGCCCGCAAGCTCGTCAACATTGCCAATATATTTGCTTGCCGCAAAGAATGTGCCTGTTGAAAGAGCGGTTTTAAGAGCAGCGGAGGTAAGCTCAGGCATAAGAACTACGGTATAGCCCGAATCAACTATATCAAGGTTGTGTGCGTCTGTTGAGCCTATTGCAAAAACATTTCTGCCGCTCGGAACAACCTTTTGAAGAAGAATGTCCCAAAGCTTTCTGTCAAAGCGTGTGCGTGTATCACCCTTGCTGTTGATGTCAATTCCTATGCAGGTGTCATAGTTTTTAAGAATGTTGGCATATTTGTTAACAACATAATTATAATGAGAGTTTTTAACATTGTATGCGTCGGCTGTGTAAACCTCATCTCTCGCGTTGGTGTATTCACCGGGATGATTGATAACGGAAATTCCGCCGAGCTGCTGAACCTTGCTGATGGGAGCAATGTAGTTGCTCGTTCCGCCAACAATTCCCGTGCCGTAATTAACAAAAAATGAGTTAACATGAGCGTTGTTGAAAGATGTGGGATTATGCTCAATTCCGAAAGGAACGCGCATCATTGCCTGACCGTTGCCG
>JAEDGK010000077.1 GCA_016297555.1 Clostridiaceae bacterium | reverse complement strand
AATATTAATTCTTTCGTAACTTTTTTGTAATTGCTTTTTTCTTATATAAGTGATATAATTTTAAATAATTTAAAACAGGGGGCGTATTATGAAAAAGTGCATTATTATAGGCGGCGGTCCCGCAGGCTTGACGGCGGGCTACGAGCTTCTCAAAAAATCCGATGAATACGAGGTTGTTATCCTTGAGCAGAGCGAAGCTCTCGGCGGGATTTCAAGAACGGTTAAATATAACGGCAACAGGATGGATATCGGCGGTCACAGATTTTTTTCAAAGGACAAGGATGTAACGGATTTCTGGGCGGAGCTTATGCCGCTTCAGGGCGAGCCGTCGCTTGACGATAAGCTGCTCGGGCGTGAAAAGGCTCTTGCCAAGGGCGGTCCCGACCCCGAAAAAGAGGACAGGGTAATGCTCCTGCGCCGCCGTATATCAAGAATATATTATCTTCACAAATTTTTTGACTACCCTATTTCAATGAAGCCGCAGACCTTTATCAATATGGGATTTGCCCGAACAGTAAAAGCAGGCTTCAGCTATCTCAAATCAACGGTTTCCAAAAAAGAAGAAACCTCGCTTGAGAATTTCTATATAAACCGTTTCGGCAAGGTGCTCTATTCAATGTTTTTTGAGGGCTACACCGAAAAGCTTTGGGGCAGGCATCCGAGTGAGATTTCAGCCGATTGGGGAGCACAGCGCGTAAAAGGGCTTTCTATACTCGCGGTTATCAAGGATATGCTTTCAAAGCTTGTGCCGAATAAAAACAGAAAGGTTGAAACCTCTCTTATCGAGGAATTCCAATATCCAAAATTCGGTCCCGGTCAGCTTTGGGAGACCGTAGGCGATGAATTTGTTAAAATGGGCGGCAAAATTCTTTATGACCGTCAGGTTACGGATATCGATATTTCGGGCGGCAAAGTCAACAGCGTCAAGTGTGCAAACGGCGAGGTTTTTGACGGCGATGTGTTCATTTCTTCAATGCCCGTCAAGGATTTGGTAGCAGGTATGGGCGGCGGTGTTCCTGCCGAGAAGCAGGAAATTGCCGCAGGTCTGCCCTACCGTGATTTTGTTACAATCGGTCTGCTGCTCGATAAGCTTAATCTTAAAAACGAAACGGGAATTAAAACCCTCGGCAACATTGTTCCCGATTGCTGGATATATGTTCAGGATGTCGGCGTAAAGCTCGGCAGGATTCAGATTTTCAATAACTGGTCGCCTTATCTTGTCAAAGACCCGCAGAATACCGTTTGGATAGGGCTGGAGTATTTCTGCAACGAGGGCGACGAATTCTGGAATATGGACGAAAAGGCTTGCGTTGATTTCGCCGTGAGCGAGCTTAAATCCATGGGAGTTATAGACGCTGACGCCAAGGTGCTTGACAGCCACAGAGAAAAGGTTCAGAAGGCTTATCCCGCTTATTTTGACACCTATGACAGAATGGGCGAGCTTGTTGAATATCTTGACTCTTTCGGCAATCTTTATTGCGTGGGCAGAAACGGTCAGCACAGATACAACAATATGGACCATTCGATGGCAACCTCGTTTGAGGCGGTTTCAAATATCCTCAGCGGCAAGCAAAGCAAGGAAAACATCTGGAGCGTAAATACTGAGGCTGAATATCACGAGGAGACCTCGAATGAAAACAACGAAAAAAAGTAACGGGCTGCTGCCCGTCGCGGTTATCGCGCTGATAGCGATTGCCGCTGAAATCTTTTTATCAAATGCCGTGTGGCTGTTTTATGTTGCAGGCAATAACAGCGTTTCGGATTTTTCTCCGCAGGGCGGGGTATATTCAATAGCGGCAGACAGCAATTCGTTTACGGTTGACGGGCTTGATTTTTCGCTCAATTCAATCAGCTTTAATATAAAAAACGATGATTTTCAAGCTCAGGACAGGCTCGTTGAAACACAGTTCTATGTTTCGGACGAGGCGGGAACTGCGCTTGTCCGCTCCGAAAAAACTGCGGTGGGCGCATCGCCCCGCAGGGCTACGGTTTATCTGAATTCCTGCGGTAAAGCCAAATCCCTGACGGTTGTGTTCGGCGATTTCAAATCGGATATGACGGTTTCTGCCGTTACGGTAAATCCCGGATATCGGTTTTCGTTCAATACCGTCAGAGCTTCCGCCCTATTCATTTTGATTGTTGCGGTTTATGTTCTGATGCTCGGCGGCAGCGGCAAAGCTCTGCGAGGGCAAATGTCGTTTAACAAGGCAAGCGTATGCGCTGTTGCTGTTTGCGCGGCGGCAGCGGCGGCAATGTGGCTTTTGTGTGCTTCCAAGGACGGATTAAGCATAATTGCTTATCCGCTTGAGAGCGGAATTGAAAAGTATTCGCCTTATATTCAGCAGTTTGACGCTTTTATGAAAGGGCAGCTTCATATTGATGTTCAGCCCGCGGCGGAGCTGCTTGCGCTTGAAAATCCTTACAACCCGGTTGAAAGAAGCGGAATTTACTATCTTTTTGACAGGGCGTTTTACGGCGGCAAATACTATTCCTATTTCGGAATTGCGCCGATTTTAACGGTTTATTTTCCGTTTTATCTGTTGTGCGGCGCTCTGCCCGATGACAGCACGGTTATGGGCATATTTTCGCTCATAACGGCAGTCTTTATGCCTCTTGCGGTTATCGAGCTTGCCAAAATAATGAAAAGGAAGATTATGCCGTGGTTTGCGGCTGTTTGTGCCGTCGGAGCTTATTTTGCAAGCCTTGCTTTGATTATTCAGCGCGGATTCACTCCGTTTTATTATATTGCGAGTGCGGCGGGCACGGCGTTTATATGTGCCTATGCTTACTTCCTTTTAAAATCGCTCGGCAAAGAAAAAACAAGCGTGCGGGCAGTCTTTATGGCGCTTGCGGGTATAAGCTTTGCGCTTGCGTTCCTTTCAAGAATTAATTCCGTTCTGCCTGCGGCGGCGGTAACGGTTGCGTTTGTTATAATTTACGCCGTAAAAAGCTTTAAAGAAAAGAAAACAGCGCGCTTTATCGGAGAGATGGCAGTGCTGGCTCTGCCCGTTGCGGCGGCGGGAATATTTTCACTCTGCTACAATCAGCTCAGATTCGGAAATCCGCTTGAATTCGGCGCTTCATATCAGCTCACCGTTGCGGACGCATCGCTTTATAAGCTGTATGCAGGCGGAATTGTGCCGTCGTTTTATCACTATTTCTTTCAGGGCTTTTCACCGACGGAAAAGTTTCCTTATATCGGAATTTCCCGCCATTTGCTTGCCGATTACGGCAAAGCGGTTTATATTGACAGCAGCTTCGGCATATTTGCCGTTCCGTTTATGTGGCTGTTGTTTCTCAACCCTGCGGTTTTCGTCGGCAGGCGTGCTTCCGCAGCGGAGAAAACTCTGCTCGGAGTTCTGCTCGCTTCCGTTGCGGCAACGGCTTTTGCCGACTTCTGCCTCGGCGGCGTGATATTCAGATACACCTCCGATATTGCTCCTGCGGCGGCGTTTGCCTGCGCGTTCATTGCAATGAGCGTCTGTGCGAGAGCAGGTGAGAAAAATTTGCCGCATCTTGAATCTGCGTTTAAAAAGGGCGTTGCGGTTGTTTCCGTGCTGACGGTTGCCGTTATTTCGGCAGTCGGCATTTCGCTTAACGGAAATTTGATTCAATATGCGCCCGATGTTTATATTTCACTTAAAGACTTTTTCGTATTCTGGAATTGACTTGTGAGGAGAAAATATGGTGGTTTCAAAAAAAATTAAAAGCCGAGCCGCGCTTGCCGTGTGTGCAATATTTGCGGCAGTTTCGCTCTCGGCGGTAATCTATTATATAATTTATCCCTCTGCTGCATATTTCCACTCCGATTGCTCCGACACTATTCTCTGGGCAAAGGCAAGCTATGACAGCGGCAGCCTTTTTAACAAGGATTTTGGCTATGCCGCAATGCTTCCCTTTGGCGGAACAATGCTTATGATACCGTTTATCGGCGCTTTCGGTTTGTCGCTGACAACGCATCACATCGGAATGGTTTTGTTTACGCTTCTGCTTTTTGCATCGGTTTTTCTGCTTTGCAGAAGCCTCAAATTCAGTTGTTCCCTTTCATTTGCCGCCGTCGGCACGCTTGCTCTGACTCTGTGCGCTTCTGAAAAGCTCAGAGAGATATTTTATGAGCATGTTATCTATTACAGCATCTGCGTTTTCATTATCTGCGTTTTGCTGTCGCTTTTGATTAGATTTAAGGACGCATTTGAAAACGGCAAACCGATGAAAGTTCGTGTTTTTCTGATTGTGTGCACGGTTTTGTTTGCGTGCCTTAGCGCGCTTGACGGAATGCAGATAATCGCAACGGGCATTTTACCCGTTTTGTTTGCGGCGGTGGGCGAAGCGTTTCTTGACAGAGAAAACAAGCTTTTTGCTCCCAAAAACAGAAATTCCGCTTATTACTGCGTTATCTGCGGCAGTGCTGCCGTAATAGGTCTGTTTCTGCTGAGCAAATTCAGCGACGGAGTTTCAGCAGGCTATGCGGGCGCATATTCGGGCTATGCAAATATGCAGGATTGGCTGCCCAATCTCGGCAAATTCCCGCTCCATTGGTTTGAACTTTTCGGGGTTGACGCGGCTTACGGAATGGCGATTTTTTCGCTTGATTCCATAATAAACATAATCAGAATAGGCGCGGCGGCGGTGATTGCCGTTGTTCCGATTATCGCTCTTATTTGCTACAATAAATTTGACATCGGATCAAAGCTGCTTATTCTCGCCCATTTCGGTTTAAGCGCAGTTATTATGTTCGGCTATGTTTTCGGAATCCTCTCTGCGGCAAATTGGAGGCTCAGCCCAATGATATGCACGGGTGTGCTTGTCTGCTTTGCGGCTTTCAGAGCGGCAAAGGGGCATGCTGTGGCTTTCAGATTTTCCGTTGCCGCCGCGTGCGTGCTCGTGCTTATGAGCGCGGTTTCGGTGAAAAACATTGCTCAGATGGATAAAAACGGCTTGCAGCTCAACGAAAAATACAGGCTTACGCAGCTCCTTGAAGAAAGGGGATTAAACTACGGCTTCGCAACCTTCTGGAATTCTCAGGCGATGACCGTTCTGTCGGATTCAAGGGTGATGACGGTTAATGTTGATGTTAACGAAAGCGGAATTGCGCCCTGCCCATATCAGACGGATTCGGCTTGGTTTGAGCCGCAGGAGGGCGTTGAGAACTATTTCGTTCTGCTCTCGGAAAACGAAGTTTCAACGCTCAGGCAGACGGGGGATTGGACTTTCTTTGAGCTTCTTGCAAACGATTGCTTTGATTTGGAGGGCTACAAGGTCTTTGTGTTCAAGTCTCTGTTTTTCCTGCAGTAACGACAAGCCAATAAATATTGCTTACAGGCGGCGGCGCTATGCCCGCCGCTTTTTTTAATATTTCAACTGCTTTTTTCGCCGCGGGAGAGATATCCGTTTCCTGCGGCGAGAGCCTTTTATCCGCAGAGCCGATAACGAGGACTGCGCTTTCCTGCCCGAGGCTGATTTTTTTTGCGTTTTCGTCAGCAATAAAAACAAATGCCGCCGATGCCGTAATGCACATACAAATCAGCGCGGTTATTATATAAGCTCTTATTATTTTCATTATATATTACCGTTCCTTTCGCAAACCGCTTTTAACTATTATTTTTTCGCTTCGGACTCTGTTTTTGCATATTCATCCATCAGAGAGCCGAGGGCGGCGGCGAGCATTCTGCCCGAATAGCAGGCTTCTTCAAGAGTGTTTGCCTCGCTTCCCATTTCAATCAGCAGGCTGAAACGAGTCATATCCATATTGTATTTTCTCTGCGAAAACAGAACCGGACGCATAAGCCCCGGAAACATAGTTTCGCATTTTTGCTGAAGTCTGAGAGCAAAGCGCAGATTATATTCCCAATCGGGAAAATTCTCAACCTTACCCTCTTCGGCGCCCGTTATTATCATAAGCTGGGCAGCTTTTTTGCCGCCTACGGTGTTGACGGGTTTTATCTTGTCGCCGTCATCAAGTGAAATCGAATCTCTGTGGATATCAAGCACAATCTGAATTTCGGGATGCTCTGCCAGATGCTTTTCAACGGCTTTGCGTGAGTGAGCATATGAGCCGGAATAATCGTCGTCGTGAATTGTTTTGTCATGAATAACAGTATAACCGAGTTTGGTTAAATAATTCGATATTTCCGTGCCAACGCGCACAATATTCAGATTTTCGTCATTGCTTCGGGCGGTGTAATTCTGTGCATACCAATCCCGCTCAATCATTTCATAGCCCTCTGAGGTGTGGCTGTGAAAAATCAGCACGGCGGGCTTGGATTTATCGATTGACAGCTCAAGCGGCTCGGCAAGCACCTTTTCAATATTAAGCGTCTTGGTGTCGGTTGTGTTTTTTACCCGCACATTGCCGAAAATATGGGTTGCGCCTGCTTTTTCATATGTAACGGAGCGGATTCCGCCGTCCTTTTTATCATCTTTAAATAGCTCGGTATATTTTTTTATGAGGGCTTTAATGTCGCTCGGAGTTTCCGTAATATCTGCATATTCTTCGCTGAGCGACCGGATTTCGGCTGTTGTTTGCGGCTGTGCGGCTGTGACCTCGGTGCTCGGCACCGCCGTGGTTTCGGCTTGAACGGCATGACCCGAATAAAATAAAACGGACGCCATTGCAAGCGAGATTTTTTCTGCCGAACCGCCGAGAAAAACTGCCGCAATCAGTGCGGCGGATAGCAGAATACCGAATATTTCAATATGCTTGTCTTTTTCCGATTGGTTTCTCATTGCAATGCTCCTTTTCAGGCTCTTTTGGTTTTTCATACTATATATATGCGCGCTGATTGGAAAAAATGGTTACAAATTGTAACCTTTTGCCCCGATTTTGTAACCGTTTTGTATCTATTTTGTAATTTAAAAGGTATCTTTACCGCTGAAAATAATATATAATGTATATCAGCAAGAGAGTTACTTTGACGGCGCGGCATTAGTGCAAAGCCGCGCGGCAGTCCAATCCATCCTTTCATTAATAACCCCCAAGGTCGAAAAGGGCGCTTTCCTTTCGGAGAGCGCCCTCGGCTTTTTCACGGAAGATTTTATTCGCAGCTGATGTTTTTGTTGACTTTGAAAATGATGATGATATTATAATAGCTAATACTGTTGAATGGAGAAAAACTGATATGATTTTACGGGTGCAGAGGACGCCAACCCCTACGAATTACGCCGTAAAAATATAGCTTCGGCAGGAAACGCCTCTCTCGCCGTTCCGCAGAAATTACGCATAAATTTGCGGCGAAACAGTTTTTGGCTCACCGCCCGGAAATAAAGGGGCGACCCTGCGTGGTCGCCCGAAACGCGGTAATCAATCGCGCGAAAGTTTTTCGTTGAAAGTAGGGCGGCTTGCCCACAAGCCGCCGAAAAAATGATGTGGTTTTACCTCGGGAAATATACAAGCATGGATGAATATAAAGCCGTGTTTGAAATCACAACAATCGACTATAATGAATTTATAATTAATCACGGAGATGAAAATGAGTAATTTAGAAAAAATGGCGGATTTTTTTGCCGCCAGAGTTGATAAGTATGACGAGCATATGCTTTCGGAAGTTGAGGGATGCAGAGAGGGCTATGCAAAAATGGCGGCGCTTGTGCCGAAAACCGCAAAATGCCTGCTTGATTTAGGATGCGGAACGGGGCTTGAGCTTGACGAAATATTGAAGCTTATGCCGGATATTGAAGTAACGGGCGTTGATTTAACTCGGGAAATGCTGGACAGGCTGAAAGAAAAGCACCCGGACAAAAATATTAATCTGATTTGCGGCGATTATTTCACGGTTGATTTCGGCACTGGAAAATTTGACTGCGCCGTGTCGTTTCAGACCATGCATCATTTTGCACCAGAAAAAAAGCGGGAGTTTTATAAAAAAATCACTAACGCTCTTGCGCTCGGCGGCTTATATATCGAGTGCGATTATATGGTTAAAACACAGGCAGAGCAGGATTTTTATTTTGCCGAATGTGCGCGTATGCGCCGCGAGCAGAATATACCCGACGGCGAGTTTTGCCATTATGATACGCCGTGCAGTTTTGATAATCAGATAAGTTTGCTGAAATCGGCAGGCTTTTCAAGCGTTGAAAAAGTGTTTGAAATCGAAAACACAGTAATGCTCGCCGCCCGGAAATAAAGAAAACCCCGTACTCTCGTTTGAGAATACGGGGTTGATTATTTCAGTGGGTTATTTAAGGTCGCCGCCGACTGAGCCGTCCCATGTGTCAACATGCTGAGCCTTCATTTCTTCCTCGTCAAACCAGCGGGTGGTTACTGCCTTTGTTTCGGTGTAGAAACGGAAGCCGTCTTTGCCAAGGCAATGAAGATCGCCGAAGAAGGACTGCTTGTGACCCGTGAACGGGAAGATGCCGACGGGAACGGGAATTCCGACATTAACGCCGACCATACCGCCGTCGGTTCTCTTTGCAAATTCTCTTGCGTAATATCCGCTCTGGGTGAAGATAACGGAGCCGTTTGCAAACGGATTGTTATTCATTATCTTTATGCCTTCCTCAAAGTCCTTAACTCTCTTAACACAGAGAACGGGTCCAAAGATTTCTCTTGTGCCGATTGTCATATCCTCGGTTACATGGTCAAAGATTGTGGGGCCGACATAGAAGCCGTTTTCATAGCCGGGAACAACGGGATTTCTGCCGTCGAGAACAAGCTCTGCGCCCTCCTCTATGCCTTTTTCAATCCATTTGAGAATTGACTGCCTGTGAGCCTCGGTAACAACGGGGCCGAGGGTGGATTCCTTGTCATAAGCGGGGCCGATTTTCAGCTCCTTTGCAAATTTAACAAGATAGCCGACAAGCTCATCGGCGATGCTTTCCTGAGCAACGATAACGGGCAGAGCCATGCAGCGCTCGCCCGCGCAGCCGAATGAGGAATTGATAATGCCTCTTGCGCTTCTTTCAAGAGCAGCGTCCTCAAGAACAAGACCGTGGTTCTTAGCCTCGCAGAGCGCCTGAACTCTCTTGCCGTTTGCGGCGGCTCTTGAATAAATGTGAAGACCTACGCTCGTTGAGCCAACGAAGGTGATGCCCTTGATATCGGGATGCTCCATGAAAATTTCCGCTTCGTTTCTGGAGCAGGTGACTATGTTGATAACGCCGTCGGGGAGACCGGCTTCCTGCCAAAGCTCTGCAAGTCTCATGCAGGTCATCGGAGTCATCGAAGCGGCTTTGAGAACGATTGTGTTTCCGCAGGCAATGCAAACGGGCGACATCCAGCCCATGGGAATCATGCCGGGGAAGTTAAACGGAACGATGCCCGCAAAAACGCCGACAGGCTCTCTGTAAAGAACCGTATCATAGCCCGACGAAGTGTCGCGTGTGCTCTCGCCCATAAGGAGTGAGGGTGCTGAGCAGGCAAGCTCAACAGGCTCCTTTACCTTGAGAATATCGCCTTTTGCTTCGCTCCAAACCTTGCCGTGCTCGGTGGCGCACAGCTCGGTCAGCTCGTCCATATGCTGCTCGAGCAGCTCGCGGAACTTATAGATAACCTGAACCCTTTTCATAACGGGAACATTCGACCAGCTTTTGAATGCCTCTTTTGCGCAGGCTATTGCATGGTTTACTTCGTCCTTGGTGCAGCAGGGAGTCTGAGCGATAACCTCGCCCGTGCTGGGATTGTAAACATCCATGTATTTTTCGCAGGAAGAATCAAGCCATTTGCCGCCGGCAAAATATTTGAGCTTTTTAACTGCCAAGTTTAACACTCCTTCTAAAAAATATATCAAGTTATTTTATAACTTTTAAACGGATATGTCAAGAGAAAGGGGATATGTATATAAAATTTTAGCCGAAGCCATAGCAGACGGATTTATAATTCGGAATGTGTAATGCGGAATTTCGGATAGGCTACGCCTGTGACCGATTATATTCCGTAATTCGATAATCAACAATGTAAAATATTACCGTTCAGAGTAGGGCGGGGGCTTGCTCCCGCCGAAAAAGTAATTGGGACGATGTGGGCATCGT
>JAEDGK010000076.1 GCA_016297555.1 Clostridiaceae bacterium | reverse complement strand
TTACGAAAAAAAGGAGCGATATTATATGGACAGAGCAAAAAAAGCCGAAGAGCTTTTCAAAGGCGGCTGCAACTGCTGCCAAGCGGTTTTTTGCGCCTTTCTTGAAGAAACAAGTCTTACGCAGGAGGAGGCACTGCGCCTTTCCGCAGGCTTTGGCGGAGGCTTCGGCAGACTGCGCGAGGTTTGCGGAGCGGTGAGCGGTATGACCATGGTTTTATCAAATAAATTTGCCTGTGCAGACCCGAATAATCACGAAAAGAAAGCCGAGCTGTATTCACTCATTCAGCAGGCCGCGGGCGAATTCCGCGAGGAAAACGGCTCAATAATCTGCCGCGAGCTTCTCGGACTTTCCGAAAAAAGCTCGTCTCCCAACCCCGAGGAGCGCACAAAGGAATACTATAAAAAACGCCCCTGTGCCGAGCTTGTGCGCTGTGCGGCTGAAATTGCGGAAAAATATCTTGATAATAAGGAATAATTTCAGATTACCTCTTGTATCATTATAAAATATATGATACTATATAGTGTATAATTAACATCATTAACATTAAACAGGAGTGATTTTTCAAATGAAACTTCCCGTTGCGGTTCAGCTCTATTCAGTCAGAGATGAAATGCAAAGCGATTTTTACGGCACAATCAAAGAAATGAAAGAACTCGGCTATGACGGTATTGAATTTGCAGGTCTTTTCGGTGAAGAGCCTGCAAAAATCAAAAGCTTCTGCGAGGAAATCGGCATTGTGCCCATTTCCGCCCATGTTCCCTATTACGATATGCTTGCCGACCCCGAAAAGGTTCTTTCTGACTATGCGGAAATCGGTTGCAAATATGTTGCCGTGCCCTATCTCACCGAGGAATGTCGCCCCGGAACGGACGGCTTTGCGGCAACGGTTGAGGGAATTCGCAAAATTGCCGAAACTGCCAAAAAGCTCGGAATTCAGCTCCTCTATCACAACCACGATTTTGAATTTGTTAAGCTCGGCGATGAATACGCCCTTGATGTTCTTTATTCGTCAATCCCTGCGGAGCTGCTTCAAACCGAGATTGACACCTGCTGGGTAAATGTTGCGGGAGTTAATCCTGCCGAATATATTGAAAAATACAGCGGACGCTCTCCCGTCGTTCATCTGAAGGACTTCAAAAAGAGCGGAAACGGCGGCGGAAAGCTTTATCAGCTTATCGGCATTGACGACGGCGAGGACGGCGGCGAGGACGAAGCCTTTTCGTTTATGCCCGTCGGTTACGGCGTTCAGGATATGCCCGAAATTCTTGCGGCTTGCGAAAATGCGGGCGCGGAATGGGTAGTTGTTGAGCAGGATAATCCCGCAAAGGGCGACACCCCGATGAATTCGGTTAAACTCAGCAGAGAGTATCTCAAAACTCTTAGCTGGTAAAAATAAAAGATAAGCGAGGTTTTTTATATGTCGGAAAATATTCTTGACAGGTTCAAAGACGCCCCCTCGGAAGAAAAGGTCAGAGATATGAGCAAAAAAATCAAGGTCGGCATTATCGGCACGGGCTGGATTGCCGAAGCTCATGTTAAAGCATATCAGAAATGTCCCGATGTTGAAATCGTTGCCGCGGCAGACCTTGTTCCCGGCAAGGCAGAGGCGTTCTGCGAGAGATACGGGGTTGACAATGTTAAATTCTACCCCAGCCACAAGGAGCTGATTGACGCGGGCGAATGTGACGCCGTAAGCGTATGCACCTACAACGCAACGCACGCGGAGTGCACAATTTACGCTCTTGAGCACGGCGTAAGCGTTCTTCTTGAAAAGCCCATGTGCGTAACACTTGATGAGGCTGTTGCAATCTGCAAGGCTGAAAAGGCAAGCGACGCCGTTTTGTCAATCGGCTTCCAGCCCCGCTTTGACGAGAATATGAAGATGCTCAAAAGAGTTGTTCAGTCAGGCGAGCTCGGCAAAATTTATTACATTCAGACGGGCGGCGGCAGACGCAGAGGAATTCCCACGCCTTTCGGCACTTCTTTCATTGAAAAAGAAACCGCAGGCATCGGCGCTCTCGGCGATATCGGCTGCTATTCGCTCGATATGGTGCTTAACTCAATCGGCTATCCCAAGCCCCTGACCGTTTCGGGCTATAAATCGGATTTCTTCGGCAAGAGCCCGAGCTATGAGCATCACGATGTTTTCGGCGTTGACGATTTTGCGGCAGGCTTCATTCGCCTTGAGGGCGGAATAATCCTCGATTTCAGAATTGCATGGGCGATGAATCTTGACACCCCGGGCGACACCATAATTATGGGCACAAAGGGCTCTGTCAGAGTTCCCTCAACCGAGTGCTGGAACGGCAGCATAGGCGGTCCGCTCGTTATTTATCATGAGATTGCAGGCGAGCAGATTGAAACTATTATTCCTGAAAAGAAGAATAGTGCTGACTGCTTCGATGTTAAGATCCGCTCGTTTGTTGACGCTGTTAAAGAGGGCGGCGAAGCTCCCGTTCCTTGCAGCCAGATTCTTTATAACCAGGCTATCATCGACGGAATTTCCCGCTCGGCAGAGCTTGGCAGAGAAATCGAAATCGAGATACCCGAGATTTAAAAGCTTAAAAATATCAATCGGCAGCCGCGGTAAAATGCGGCTGTTGATTTTTTTTGCCCCCTGTGATATAATTTTTGCGTATAAAAGCCATTAAGGGGGGTTTACTTATGTGTAATACATTTATTAAAATAGTATGTGTTATTATTCTGATACTTACTTTCTTAATCAACGCTCTCGGTCATCTTTTCGGACTCGGCGACCTTGTGCCGTCAAGACCCTGCCCGTTTGAGCCGACAAGCGAGGTTACCGAAACCACAACCGAATTTGTAACCGAGCCTGTGACGGAACCCGCAACGGAGCCTGCCACCACCGCTCCGACAACTGTTCCTACAACCCTACCTACAACCGTTCCGACCACGGCTCCCACTACAATTACAACAACTACTACAACTGCAACAACTGCCACCACAACAACAAGACCCACCACAACGACCACCAGGCCCACAACCACCGAAAGCGGCCCGTTCCTCACCGAAGCGAGCGAGGTTTCGCTTAAAATCTTCGGCGGCGACGGCGACGATGTTTTCAGAGGAGCTGCGGCTCTGCCTACGGGCGGATATGTTGCCTGCGGCACATCGACCTCCTCAAACGGCAATTTTGCAAGCAGAGTTAATTCAAGCTGGAAGCTTCCGTTTTCATTTATTGTAAAATACGGCAAAACGGGCAATGTTTCGTGGATTAAAACCATCGGCAGTACCTCGGGCGGAGTTACTCTTGAGGATATCACCGTTCTCTCCGACGGCAGCATTGCCGCAGTCGGTTATACCGAGGCAAACGAATATGCCGCAAACGCCGATTCAAAAGGCTCAACCGACGCTCTGATTATAAGGCTTGCCGCGGACGGCAGTTCAATGACTACCCAAAGCTTCGGCGGCACGGGAACCGATATTTTCAAATGCGTTGAAGCAACCTCAACGGGCATTGCAATCGGAGGAAAAACCGATTCCCGCGACGGGGATTTTGACGGTCTGCCGGGCAGCAGTGCAATTCTTATGAACCTCGCCTCCGACGGCTCGGTAATCTGGAAAAGATATCTCAGCGGCAATAAGGGCGGCACTTTCAACGGAATCAGCGTTGACGAAAGCGGAAATGTTTTCGCCGCGTGCGTTACCGCCTCGGTCAACGGCGATTTTGCCGCATTTGAGGAGCTGAGCGGCGGATATATCGACACGGTTGTTATTAAATACAACAATGCGGGCAATTATCAATGGGACTTCGTTATTTCCACGAGCGGCAGAGATGAATTCACCGCCGTTGCCGCAGACGGAAAAGGCGGCTGTGTTATCGGCGGAAACTACGAGCTGATTAATACCGTATCAGCCGACGGCACACTTGATGGCATACACAACTGCGGCGGAATTGACGCGCTCGTTTTCAGGCTTGATTCGCACGGTGACAAGGTCTGGACGAGAATTCTCTCTGGCTTTGATGATGACTTTATTACCGACATAGTAAAGGTTGGCGGCGGCTTTGCCGTGACAGGCTACACCGCATCCTCCAACCGTGAGTTTGAGGGAATAGGCAACAGCGGCGGCTATGACGGCTTTGTATGCTTTATGTCAAAGGCCGGTTCAACGGTTAAAACCTTTTCGCAGGCAGGCTCCGCCGACGATATTGCATCCTGCGCCGCAGCTTCGGCAGACGGCGAGGTGCTCGTGCTCGGCAGAACAAAATCGAGCGACGGCAGCTTCCTGAATAAAAACACATATAAGCAGTTGACGGGCTACGCTTCAAGATATAAAACCGCCTGTGCATAAAATCAAATAAGTAAAAACCACCGAGAGACGCCGTAAAAAGCATCTCTCGGTTTTGTCATTATATGAAAAAACGGACTCGCGCACAAAACGCGAATCCGAAAAAATGCTTTTTTATTTTTGTGCCGCCGTGCGGCAAGCCATTAAAATCCGAATGCTCCGTTAAGCCATTCGTTGATAGCAGCCCAAATGGGATTCCAGATGGGAGCAATGGCAGTCAGAATTTTGCTGAGGAAATCAAGATCAAGAGTCTTGATATCAAAATCAGCAATAAACTTCATAATTGTAAGAATGAGCTCCTGAAGTCCTGTTGTGTCAATGTTCATTTTAAAGTCCCCCTTTAAAAAATTCTCATATGTATTGAGCTCTCCGCTTTTTTGCCAAAAGCCAAATCCACGGATACAAATTTATTATAAACCAACAAAACTTTGTTGTCAATACCCTTAAATTGTTAATTTTTTTACATTTTTCAGCCGTAATAGTTCTGCGCGGAATAGAAGCTATATTTTTCGTTCCCCGCAGTCATTGCAACTCCGATATATTTATAGTCATCGGCAAGCATATTTATCCGATGCCCGTGGGAATTGTACCAGCCGTCAACAAGGTCAAAAGCGCCCATATAACCCGCTCCGAGGTTTTCTCCGCAAACGGTATATTTTATGCCTTGGCGGCTCATTCTTTCTGCGCAGGTTTTTCCCTCGGGAGTATCGTGAGCAAAATATTCTCTTTTTGCCATATCCTCACAGTGAAGCCTTGCGCTCTCGGAAGCGTCCTGCGAATATTTAAGCGGCGCAAGCCCGTTAATCGCTCTGACCGCGTTGGTTGCGTGAAAAATCAGCCTTTCCTGACCGCCGAGCCCGTCAAGCTCGCTCGGTTCATATGAAAATCCGTCATATTTCGCCCAGAGCGCATAAACCTTGCCGCCCTTTTCGCTGTCGGCATAAACCTGTATTCTTGTTTTGCCGAATTTTGTTTCGCCGCCCGATTTCAGAGACAGAGAATCGCTGCCATCCGTAACTATCGTGTCGCGCGCGCAGGTGTAAAAAGCGGCAAACGAGCCGTCAAGGAGCTGAAACACGGCAAGCCTGCCGTAATCGGCGGCATAAACAAGGCTTTCAAGCTTGCCGCCGTTTTTAAGGCGCTCCGAAACGCTTTCAGTCGGATTTCCCATAACCGATATTATTTCGTCTCTGCCGCACCCGAAAAGAATAAGCTTCAACCCGATTATAACGCCGTCGCCCTTTTCGGATTTCTCGGTTGCGGCGGCAGTTTGCGCTTTTGTTACCTTTTCGGTTTCTTTTTCGGTTGTTTTTACCGTGGCTTTAACCGTCGTTACCGCCGTTGATTTTTCAGCGGCGGTCGGCGGATTTTTTGAAGCGGAGACGGTTGTTTCCCGCCAATCATCGTTGCTTATAACAGTTTCCACAGCTCTTGCGGTTTCGGTGCGAAATTCCGCAGCCTCCGAATACTCCGACATTGCGGAGGCAGAAGCCGTCGGCTCGTCCGAGCCGCCTTTTCCTGCGCAGCCCGAAATCATCAGCAGCGCAAGCACGGCGGAAAATATTTTGCAAAATCTTTTCATGCGGCTCTCCTTTCTCCGCAGTAATTTTTGTTTTATACGCAGTATTTCTGATATCTGTCAACCAATGCGGCGTCTGCAATAAGCTCCAGATAAAGCCCGTCAGCCCTGTATACCTCGGTGTTTATCACGCTGTCTTTTCTGAATGCCGCGGCAGCCGCTCCGTCCGAATAAGGTATGAGCAGCTTTGCCCTCGCTCTTGTGGGCGGCAATGCCTTTGCAATCGCTTCAAGCAGCCTGTCAAGCCCCTCTTCTGCAAGAGCGGAAATCATAACGCTGTTTTGCTCGGGAATAAAATTCTCCTTTGCTTCGGGTAAATCACACTTGTTGAACACGGAAATAACGGGCTTGCCCGTGCAGCCGAGCTCATCAAGCAATTCATTTGTGACCTCTATATGCTCGGCACACTCGGAGTCTGACGCGTCGCATACATTAAGAATAACCTTGGCGCACGCCGCCTCCTCAAGAGTTGACTTGAAAGCCTCAACAAGATGATGCGGAAGCCGCCTGATAAATCCGACCGTATCAATCAGCATAACCCGCCGCCCGTCTGGCAGAGTCAGAGCGCGGGAAGTGGGGTCAAGAGTTGCAAAAAGCTTATCCTGAGCTAAAACTCCCGCCTGAGTGAGAGCGTTCATCAGGGTGGATTTACCCGCATTAGTGTAGCCGACTATAACCACGGTTTCCACTCCGTCTTTTTCACGCCTTGCCCTTGCAAGACCGCGCCTTTTTTCAAGCGCTTCAAGCTCCTCCTCAAGAGCCTTAATTCTGCGCCTGATGTGGCGCCTGTCGGTTTCAAGCTTTGTTTCACCCGGACCTCTTGTTCCTATGCCGCCGCCGAGCCTTGAAAGCTTTGTGCCCTGACCGATAAGCCTCGGCAGAGAATAGCGAAGCTGAGCAAGCTCAACCTGAAGCTTTCCCTCGTTGCTCCTCGCCCTGTCGGCAAAAATATCGAGAATAAGCGTTGTTCTGTCAATCACTCTGACCTTAACGGCTTTTTCAATGTTTCTGAGCTGAGCGGGAGAAAGCTCGCTGTCGGCAATAACCAAATCTATTTCATTGCTTTCGCAGAATTCTGAAAGCTCCTCCAGTCTGCCGCTGCCGAGAAACAGCGCGGCGTCGGGCTTATCTCTTTTTTGCCAAAGCTTGCCCATAACCTGTGCTCCCGCCGTTTTGGCAAGCTCCTCAAGCTCGTCAAGCGACGCCTCGCAGTCATATTCGCCCGTATCAACCGCTATAAGCACAGCCTTTTCGGGCTCCTGCCTGTTTTCGTAAAGCTCCATGTAAAATCCTTTCAGTATAACAATTTATAATAAGGCACTATATCCTCATAGTCCCCGCTCTTTTTGAGAAAGCCGCCGGGAATAACTCCGAGCGGAGTAAAGCCGAGTTTTTCATAAAGCCGCCTTGCGGGATAATTCGTTTTGACCACCGCGTTAAACTGCAATATGCGAAAGCCCGCCGATTTTGCCTGCTCCAAGCAGTCGGCAACAAGCATTTCTCCGATGTGCTGCCCTCTCATATCCGAGCGCACGGCGTAGCTTGCGTTGCATATGTGACCGCATCTGCCGACATTGTTCGGATGGAGAATATAAAGTCCGAGTATTTCTCCGTTTTCCGCATTTTCCGCAACTCCCGTATAAGTCTGACTGCCGAAAAAATCCTCTGCCGCCGCTTCGTCAAGAGATTCCGTCTGCGGAAACGCCTCTCCCGCCTCCACAACCTCATTCCATATCCTCGCCGCCTGTGCAATGTCTTTTTTATTATATTTCCTTACCTTGATATTCATATCCGTGAAAATCCTCTTTTATCTTCGGACTAAAAAGGTCAGCCGCAAAGCCTGCGGCTGACCTCTCGCATTTTTTAAGCTGTTTTTACAGAATCAGCGGCTATTATTGCGCCCTCGCCCGAATAGCTGACCGTTACTTCGTCGCCGATGTTAAGAATAACAACGCTCTCATCCTTGGATGCGGAAATTGAGAAGTAAGCGGGGTTTGAATCGAGCTTGATATAGTAGCAGCTCTCGCCGCCGATAACGGCGGTTCTGATGTCGGTTATCTTGCCCTTGGCAGTAAGAAGTTCCTTATCGGGCTGCTCTCCCTTTGAGAGGTCAACAATATCGTTGGGGTCAATGTCAACCTTAATTCCGCTCTGTGCAAGAGCCGCAACATAGCTTGCAAGGCACTTGCTCAAATCCGTGCCCGTTGCACCCATCTTGTTGTTGTTATACTGAGCAACATTTATAAGCGCATACTGCTGAACGATATTGCTGTCATCTTTAAGAGAAAGGAAATATGTCGGCTCGCCGCCGATATTGAGGAGCAGCGGGAATGTTGCCTTGTAGCCGAGGTCCTTAACTCTGCCTTCTGCGGCAAGCTGCGCGGAATACTCCGTGCCGCCCGTTACTCTGTAATAAACCGCTTCTTTGGTTCTCTGATTTGCAAGAACAAAGCCCGTTATCGACTGGTCGGAGGTAACGGAGGTAACGCCCGTATACATCCATACATCGTCGTCCTTGGCAATGTAGTTATAGTTCGCCGTGGTGGTTATAACATCTCTCTGACCGAGAACGGAGTTCCAGAAGCCGTTCTGATATTTTCCGTAATAGTTATACTGCTGAACGATAAGGTCGGAATCATAAATTCTGTCAATCCACTGAAGCTTTTCTTCGTTTCTTATCTGGTCAATAGTATAATATTCGCTTTCACCGTCGGGGCTGTCCGCCTTAACGACAACCGCGCCGATTACATCCGTTCCGCCGAAAAGACCGATGGTTTTGTCAAGACGGGCGCAAATCCAATAGGGGTTGCCCTCGTCGTCAATTTCAAAGGTTGCGTCGGCAAACAGGAATGTGGGGTAATTGAAGCGCAGATGGCGCTTGAGGAGCTTGTTGAAATGCTCCGCGGGAGAATAACGGATATTGTTTTCAAGCTCAACAAATTCCGTTGATTCATTCGCCATATCGATAATAACATAGCCGGGGAAGCCGTTTTTGGTGTTGGTGAACCACTTGATGATGTTTGCATACTGAAGCGGCGCAACTCTGACGGGGGTTTCCTTATAGTTTATCTGAGTGTATTCGGGATAAACCGTAAACTGAGAAACATAGCCCTTTTCTTCAAGTACGCCGAGCGCTCTCGTGGCAAGCTGAGCCGCCGCGCTTTCGTCAAGCTTGGGAATGGCGCTGAAGCTTTCGGCATCCTGCTCCTGAATTTCCTCGGAGAAATTGCTGTCGGTTCTGACATCGATTATCTTGCTGTAACTCTCGGCTCTGAAAAACTCGCATGAAACGAGATAGCCTACCGCAACAACGGCAACGAGCGCCGCGATGATAATGCCGGGAACTATCGCCCTTTTCTTAACAAAAGGAACATATTCGGGCTTGCCCATTATGTTTGCAAACAGACCGTTGAAAACAACATAGGACACGGCAACAAGACCGAGATAAAGATAAAAATCATACGCCTTGAAGTTTATTGCAGGAAGCATTACATAAAATGCTATTACCGCAAAAACAGCGCTGCACAAAAGGCTCAGAATTATTTTAAGAGCCGCTTTTTCGGGAGGAATAACGATATCCTTTTTTCTTCCGCCGTCTTTTTTTGAAAAATCTACCTTAATGGGATCCATTTGTTCATCTCCTTGTCCGTAGTACCATACAGTATAACCTATTTATTTTAATATTACAAGTATTTTTTGTTAAGAATAAGGTTTGACAAAGGATTTAAGTGTATGTTATTATGACAGTATTAATGCGAAAGAGGTGTTTTTCATATGTTTCCCGATTATATCGACACAATAACCCCCCTCATCAAGTATGATGAAGAGGTCGGTCTTGCCATGGAAGCCGAGCTTAAAAGGCAGAGAAGAAATCTTGAGCTCATTGCGTCCGAAAACATCGTTTCTCCCGCAGTTATGGCGGCAATGGGAAGCGTTTTAACGAATAAATATGCTGAGGGCTATCCCGGAAAGAGATATTACGGCGGCTGTGAATGTGTTGATGTCGTTGAAACCATTGCAATCGAGCGTGCAAAAAAGCTTTTCGGTGCAGAGGCGGCAAATGTTCAGCCCCACTCGGGCGCGCAGGCAAATATGGCAGCTTATGCCGCAATTCTTGAGCCGGGCGATGTTGTTATGGGCATGAACCTTGCCCACGGCGGCCATCTCACTCACGGCTCACCCGTCAATG